>JBFHRT010000568.1:0-2115 GCA_041591575.1 Spongiibacteraceae bacterium | reverse complement strand
CCGGCGGAAACAGCAAAAAGAAGTTGGGCTGCATGGTGTTCCAGTCCAGCTCGCGGATGCTGGCAACCTCGGCCTGCAGTACAAGACCGCCGACGCTGAACGTCAGCTGCGAGCCGAGACCGACGCCCAGGCGTTCGGCAAAACCCGATTCCAGCGACACCGGCGCAATGCCCGCTTGGCCCGCAACCGGCCACCAGCGGCCTTCAAGCACGCGATTATCCGACGGCAGCGCTTCGGCCCAGCTCAGGTTCAGTTCGCGATTGAAACTGCGATCACTGGGGTCGATATGGGCCAGCGCCGCCAGCGGCTGGCCGTCAATATGGGTCAGGCGCCCGCGCACCATGGGGTAAAGGCCGGCATCGGCGATATCGCGCTGCGCCAGCAGTGCCCGCAGTGGTTCGACATGATCGGGCTGGATGTTGATCAGGAAGTGGTTGGGGGTGCGCTCCGGTAGCTGCAGCTGCCAGTCTTTCAGCAGCGAGCCGCGCACCACCACCAGACACAGCAGCACCATCAACGCCAGCGCGAAACTCACCACCTGAAAGGCGTTGCTGCGGCTGCGCCGGTTCAGCGCCGCCAACGCCAGCCGCAGGCTGCTGCCGGCCTGCATGCCCAGGCGCCGGCCGCTGCGGATCAGGAACACCACCAGCAGCGACGACATCGACAGCATCACCACCACGCCGGCGATCACCGCCAGCGCCATCTGCAATTCGCCGGTGTACCACCACATCAAACCGCCCAGCCCCGCCAGACCGAGGGCTGCACTGGCACCCAGGCTCAGACTTTCCACTGCAAAATCCCGGCGCAGCACCCGCAGCGGCGACACGTTCTGCAGGGCCAGAATCGGCGGCAGCGCAAAGGCGGCGACGCAGACCAGTGCCGTCACCAGCCCCGCCAGTGGCGCCCGCCAGCCCGGCGCCGGCGCTTGAAAGCCGACCAGATCGGCGATGGCAGCCATCAGCCCCGCCTGCACCGCCCAACCCAGCGCGCAGCCGATCAGCGCCGTGAGCGCGGTGAGCAGCGCCAGGTTGCCCAGGTAGAGTCGCAGCACCCGGCCGCTGCTGGCACCCATGGCCTTGAGCACGGCCACCACATCGTAGTGGCGCTCGCTGTAGCGCCGCGCCGCCAGCGCCACCGCCACCCCGGCCAGCGCCACGCCGAAGCTGCCCGCCAGCAATAGAAACTGCTCGGCCCGCGCCAGGGTGCTGGCAATCTGCGGCTGGCTGTCGCGCAGGTCCTGCCAGCGGTGGCTGGGCGACAGCTTCGGCGCCAGCCAGGTACCGAAGGCCGCCAGCGCCGCCTCATCGCCGGCGAACAGGTAGCGGTACTGCACCAAGCTGCCGGGTTGCACCACACCGCTGGCGGCCAGGTCGTCCAGGTGCATCAGTACCCGCGGACCGACGCCGTAGTAACTGTTGCTGCGGTCGGGCTCACTGACCAGCGCCCGCGTCGCCGGCCGCTGCATATCGCCCAGGCTCAGCGAATCGCCCGGCTCCAGCTGCAACAGGGGGTACAAACGCGAATCCAGCCACAGCTCGCCGGGGCGCGGGCCGCGCTCAATCTCGTAGTCGTCGGCAAAGGGGCGGTCACTGACCCGCAGCCGCCCCTTGAGCGGATAAGCCGACGACACCGCCTTGATACCCGCCAGCTGCATTTGCTCGCCGGCGAACACCATGGACTGAAAATCCACCACCTGCGCCTGGCGCAGCCCCCGCCGCGAGGCCTCGGCCAGCCACTTATCGGGTACCGGTCGCGGGCTTAGCAGCACCCGGTCCGCCGCCAGAAAGCTGTGGCTCTCGGCGACGATGCCGCGGTGCAGACGGTCGGTAAAGGCGGTGATACCACTGACGATGGCCACCGCCACGATCAGTGCGACGGCCAGCAGCCGCAGCTCGCCGCCGCGCCACTCACGCATCAGCCAGCGCATGCACCGGCCTCGCTCTGCATGTCGTCGCGCACCAAGCGCCCTGCCTCCAGCGCCAGCACTCGCTGGCAGCGCGCAGCCAGTGATGGCTCATGGGTGACCAGCACCAGGGTGGTATCACTCTGGGCATTCATCTCGAACAGCAGCTCGTTGATGCGGTTGCCGGTCTGGGCGTCGAGGTTGCCGGTGGG
>JBFHRT010000567.1:0-2119 GCA_041591575.1 Spongiibacteraceae bacterium | reverse complement strand
GCCGCCCAGTCCGAACACCGCGACAATGCCCAGCGCGGCGCTGGCCAGAATGGCGTCGCGGGCATCGCGGCCCAGCCCATCCAGGAAATGCCATTTGTGCAGGTAGGCGAAGCTAAAGCCTTCGCGGCGATCGCCATTGTCTACCCGTGCGGCCAGCGCGCCGCTCAGTGGCTCCACGTAGAAACTCAACTGATCGCTGCCGCGGTAGTGCACCGCATAGACCGGCAGCCGCTTATTGATAAAGCCGTACTCGCCACCAAACTGGGTGACTTGCTGCAGCTCGCGGATCTCGGCCGCTGGCAGGCCGCTGTAGTGGGCGGCCAGCTCGCGGGCATGAACCAGCTCGCGTTCGGCATCCACCGCGCCACCGCCGGCGTGGGCATAGGCTGCCGCCGCGACGGGCGTGGACTCGCTGCCGCCGTGATGGTGGTGCCTGCCCGCGGCCGCGGCGTGGGTCTGCAGCCGCCACCAGGGCTGGCCATCGACCGCCACCAGTTCCGCCGCCCATACCGGCGCGTCCAGCTGGGCGGCAATAACGGCCCAGTCGGCGTTGAGTTCTGCGCTGGCAAAGTCCGCCGTCGGCGCGGGCGCTGTCGGTGCCGGTGCCAGTGGCTTGTGCAGCAGGTGATACAGACCGGAGCCGCTGAGCATCAGCGCCGCCAGCGCCAGGGCGGCGCCGATGCGGCGGTGCCACTTCAGCGTCGGCGACGGTGCCCGGCGCAGGCGGCCGGCGCGGCGCTGCAGGAGGTACTGGCTGAGCCCGGCGAGAGCGGTGGCGAAGGCCGCCAGCAGGCACAGGCTCATCAATGCCCGGCGCAGGGTCGGGTCGGGAATAAAGGTCCAGGAGTGCAGCGCGCGGAAGAGGCGGCCGGTGAGCGCCTTGGGCTCGTCGATCAGGCTGGCGAGGCGGCCGCTGGCGGTGTCGACATAGGCGCGCAGCCCGTCCTCTCTATCGAAATCCACCCGCTGCACCGGCAGCAGGCGGTTGATAAACAGGTAGTCGTCGTCGAAGGCGTCGACCCGGGTTACCGCGCCCGGGCCATCCTCGTTTTCACTGGATACGCTGAATGCGTAATAGCGGGCCAGCCACACCGCGTAGTCGCGCTCACCATCGGCGATCAGCGCGCCACTGCGGGCATCAAGATACTGTACCTCGCCGGCGGCCTCAATCCGATACACCGCGCGACCATCCCAGTTCAACAGCCGCGCACGTTGCAGCTCGGCGATGCCCTGCTTCTCCAATAGCACTGCCAGCGGTTGCAAGCTCGCCAGCTGCAGCGCTGCCCTGGGCGGCGCAAAGGCGGCCGGCTCCGGACCCAGCCGCGAGATGATGGGGTGGCCGAGGCCACTGAGACCCCACATCAATACCCCCGCGCAGGCAATAAGGCCGATGCGCTGGTGCCAGCGCCAGAGAAGTGGGATCAGTCGGTTACGCGCCACAGCTCAGCCCCTATCGATAGCCCGATTATTGAAAGTCCACACTGATGCCGACGAAGGCCGTGCGCGGTCGCCCCGGGGTATAGATCGGGCCCCACTTGCTGGTGGTCTCGGCATAGCGCTCGTCGCTGAGGTTAAGCACGCGGGTGTAGAGCCGCAGGCGCTCATTCAGATAATAGTCGGCGCGCAGGTTGATCAGGTCGTGGCCGCTGTAGCTGTCGCGATCGCTGGCGTTGTTGTCGTCGTCATTGCGCTCGTCCAGCCAGTGCTCGCCCTGGTGCCACCACTCGAGTTCGATGCGGCCACCGCGCAGCCAGGCCGGGTGCCAGCCCAGGCGCAGGTTGCCGAAATCCTCGGGGGCGTCGGGCATGTCGTTGCCGGAGAAGTCGCCGCTGCGATCTTCCCAGTCTGCGAACTGGTGCTCGGAGCGGCTGTAGGCCAGGCCCAGGTCCAGGCTGTCGGTAAGCTGGATATCGACGTTCAACTCGACGCCGTAGTGCTCGGTCTCACCGGCATTGGTGTTGCGGCGATTACCGCCGGCGCCCTGCACGGCGATGATGTCGTCGCGCTTCTCCATGGCATACAGGGCCAGGTCAAAGGCGGCGCGTGCGCCGAGGCTGCCGCGCAATCCCAGCTCCAGGCTGTCGGCCTTGACCGGGTCCAGATCGGTGGCGTTCTCGGT
>JBFHRT010000566.1:0-2126 GCA_041591575.1 Spongiibacteraceae bacterium | reverse complement strand
GTGCACCGGCTTGAAGCCCTTGTGCAGGTGGCCGTTGGCGGTGATCTTGCCCAGGGCGCGGATGATGTCCGCCTCAAAGCGGAAATCCATGGTCAGGTAGGGCTGATCCCACTCGCCCAGCACGCCCAGGCGCTGGAAGTCGCGGCGCTGACCGTTGACCTGCTTGGTGGCGTACTCGCGGCACTTGTGGCGGAAAGTGGCGGCATCGACCTTGTGGCCGGCCTTGCCCACTTTCTTTTCAACGTTCAGTTCGATGGGCAGGCCATGACAGTCCCAGCCCGGCACATAGGGCGCGTCAAAACCGCTGAGAGTCTTGGACTTGACGATGATGTCCTTGAGGATCTTGTTGACGGCGTGACCGATGTGGATGTCGCCGTTGGCGTAGGGAGGACCGTCGTGCAGGATGAACTTTTCCCGGCCCGCACGCGCCGCGCGAATGGTCTCGTACAGCTTTTCCTCCTGCCAGCGCTTGAGCATTTGCGGCTCGCGCTGGGCGAGGTTGGCCTTCATCGGAAAGGCCGTCTGGGGCAGGTTAAGCGTGTGCTTGTAGTCGCTCATGGTGTCCGTTCGGTGGATTAGTCGTCAATGCCAAAAAAAGTACGCGCCTGGCCGATATCGCGGTGAATCTGCTCGCGCAGCTGGTCCAGGTTGTCGAATTTGATCTCGCTGCGCAGCCGCTTGCGAAACACGACGCGGATATTGCGCCGGTAGATGTCGCCGCTGAAGCCCAGAATATGGGCCTCCAGTATCGCCTTGGGCAGGTTGTCCACGGTGGGGCGCACGCCAACGTTGGCCACCCCGGGCAGCGGCTTGTCGCCGACGCCCTCAACCTCCACTGCAAACACACCGCTGAGCGGCGAGCGCAGGCGGTGCAGTTCCAGGTTGGCCGTGGGCACACCCAGCTGTCGTCCCAGCTGCTGGCCGACAATCACCCGGCCGCTGATACTGTAGGGGCGACCCAGCAGTTTTTCCGCCAGCGCAAAGTCGGCCTCGGCCAGCACCTCGCGGATGCGAGTGCTGCTGACCCGTTCCTCGTCAAAGGTCAGGGTGTGAGTGTCCACCACTTCGAAACCAAAGTCCTGACCGGCACGCTTGAGCAGGCTGAAGTCGCCGCTGCGGTTGCGGCCGAAGCGCAGGTCGTCGCCCACAACAATGAAACGCACCTCCAGGCCGTTGACGAACAGCCGGCGGATAAATTCCATCGCACCCATCTCGCGAAAGCTGTCGCTGAAGCGGATGCGCATCACCCGGTCGATGCCCAGCTCGCGCAGCGCCAGGAACTTCTCGCGAAAACTCATCAGCCGCGCCGGCGCCTGGTGGGGCGCAAAAAACTCCCGCGGCAGCGGCTCAAACACGATGACCGTGGTCGGCAGCCCCAGCTCGCGCCCCTTGTCGATCAGCTGACGCAGCACCGACTGGTGGCCCAGGTGCACGCCGTCAAAGGCGCCGATGGTCGCCACGCAGCCGCGGTGATGGGGGCGGAGATTGTGAAAATCCCGGATCAGCTCCATGGGGCAGGAAAAACCGTAGTCAGAAACAATAGTTAGAGTCAGCAGTTAGTAGCAAGTGTCAAAACAAACGCGTGATTATAGCGCAGTACCGGGACCCCTTAAATGCCCCAGGCGCAGACCTGCGGCCCACAGCACCGCCAGATAGGCACCCAGCCCGGCACCACACAGCGCCAGCAGGCGCCAGCCGCGCTGCCACCAGCTCCAGTCCAGCCACCGCGCAAAGTCGGGGTTCAGCGCCAGCAGTAGCGTCGTCATCACCGCCGCCGCCAGCAGCAACCGCAGCGCGTAACCGCGCCAAGGGCCGGGGTGGTAGACGCCGGCGCGGCGCAGACCGCGCAGCAGCAGGCCCGCATTGAGCCAGGCCGACAGGGCGGTGGCCGCCGCCAGCCCCACATGGCCCAGCTGCCAGAACAGGTGCAGCGGCACCACCAGCGCGATATTCATCACCATATTGGCGACCATGGCGACAATGCCGATCTTCACCGGCGTGCGCGTATCCTGGCGGGCGTAATAGCCCGGCGCCAGCACCTTGATCAACATAACGGCCAGCAGCCCGGCACGGTAGGCGCAGAGGCTGTAGCTGGACATGACAATATCCCGCGGCGCCGTCTCCCG
>JBFHRT010000565.1:0-2126 GCA_041591575.1 Spongiibacteraceae bacterium | reverse complement strand
CTTGATTTTATGGTGTTTGTGGGAGTTCTGCCTTGAAGTATCCAGCTGTAACCATCGCGTTATTCACGGCCCTGGCCGCAGGGTCGGCCGCCTTCGCCAATACTTCCCAGGAAGGGGGGAAGCCCGGCGATACCGTCAAGCTGAGCCCAAAGGTAAAGGTGGTGGATCGCGACTGGGATTTCTTTCAGGGGCAGCCCTGCACGCGCCTGAGCAGCGTTGAGCCGCAAAGTGAGCGCGAGCAGGCATTGCTGGAGCGCCGTCGCCAGCAGTGCTTGCAGCAGTATCGCAGCTTCGCACCGCGCTCGGTTACCCGCTGAGATGGCGCGCAAATACCGGCCACTGCGCCAGTTTAAACCGACGCAGGGCAAAGCCGGGAAAGACAAAGCCGCGATGGGCTATCGCGCCGAGCTGCAGATTCACGACCTCAGCGACGATGGGCGCGGCGTTGCCCGCCGCGGCGACAAGGTGGTGTTTGTCAGCGGTGCGCTGCCGGGGGAGGCCGTGCTGGCCGAGGTCGACCGCTGTCACCGCCGCTATGACGAGGGCCGAGCGCAGGAAGTGCGCGTTGCCGCCGCAGAGCGCGTTGAGCCTCCCTGCCAGTACTTTGGGCGCTGTGGCGGCTGCCAGCTGCAACACCTCGACTACAGCGCGCAGCTGGACTTCAAGCAGCAGCGTTTGAGCGCGCTGCTGCAGCGCCTCGGTTGCGCTGTGTCGTTAGCAGCGCCGCTGCGGGGCGAGCCCTGGCACTACCGACACCGCGGGCGCTTCGCCTTTGTGTTGCGTGGCGAGCAGCTGCTGGTGGGTTTTCGCCAGGCGGCTAGCCACAAGATTGTGCCCATAAAGGCCTGCCCGCTGCTGGAAGATCCCATCAACGAGGCGCTGGTGGCTATCGTCGACGCGATGGGTGGTCTGTTGCGCGCGGCTGCCGGCGGCGATTTAACCGTTGTCCGCGATAGCCGCGGCCAGCTGGCAGTGGCGGTCGATGCCACGCGGCGGCCGTCGCCGGCTCTATGTGCGGAGGCGGCCCAGGCGCTGGCAGAGGTGGCGCAGTTGGTGGTTGTTTCTCACAAGGGGCAAACGGTTTGGGAATGCCTTGAATCTAAAAGCCTTTATTATCAGCAGGATGGTAGTGGGAATTCATTTAGATTCTCGCCATTGGACTTCACTCAGGTCAACCCGACTGTCAATCGCCTGATGGTGGCGCAGGTGCTGAATTGGCTTGAGCCACAGGCCGATGACACCGTGGCTGATTTCTTCGCGGGGCTGGGTAATTTCAGCTTGCCGACAGCCCGTCACTGCAGGCAAGTACGCGGTTATGAGCTGGATGGTGCCATGGTGGCGCGAGCGCTGGACAACGCAAAGGCTGCCGGCGTCGACAACCTGGCGGTGTGCTCCGCAGATCTGTTTGCGCCGGCAGCGGCGCTGGTCGATGGATTGGATAAGGCGATTCTGGACCCGCCGCGCGCCGGCGCTCAGGCCCTGTGTGAGCTGCTGGCGGGCTCTTCGGTGCAGCGGATCGCTTATGTGTCTTGCGATCCCGCGACGCTGGAGCGGGATTTGGCGCTGCTGTTGGCGGGCGGCTATCGAATTGAGCAGGCTTGTGTGGCGGATATGTTTCCCCACAGCCACCATATGGAGTCGCTGGTGTTACTGCGGAGTGGTTGAGTTTAGCCAGGCGGTGACGTGGGCGGTGGCGGCCCGCATTTGTCGTCGGAGTGCGTTGTTTCACGGAGGCCCGAACCCCGGATTCCGGCTTTCGCCGGAATGACGGCGTAGTTTGGGGCTCTCTCTCGGTCATCACTCCAGACGCGCCCGCGCGAATGTCGCCCCAGGCGTGCTCCCTCCACCGTCACCTCAGACGCGTTTTTTTGCGATCTGGGGTCCAGGTATGAAGGAGCCTCAGCCCGCGCCCTGGATTCCTGCTTTCGCCGGAATGACACTGTGGACAGGTTCGTCCCCCTTTGGGTGCAGCGTCGGCTGGTGCCTGTTACATATGCTGAATGATGTCCTCAGCGTAGCGCTTCACGCCGTCGATCTTCTTGTCGAGGTCTTCGGTCTCGCCGTGGTAGAAGGGCCAGGGCATGGTCAGGATATGGGTGACGCCGCCGTCTTCCAAGTGGCGGTAG
>JBFHRT010000564.1:0-2136 GCA_041591575.1 Spongiibacteraceae bacterium | reverse complement strand
TGCGGTTGGTCTGGCGGATGTTGTTGTAGGTAAATTCGCGCTCCTTGTACAGCGCGTACTCATCGGGGTGACTGATGATCGCCCGCGCGAGCAGTGACAGGTCGCGCGCGGTGGTCAGGTGCTCTGGGTGCGGCAGGCCGTGGGAGTTGACGAAGTGGGAGTTGTGCATGCCCAGCTGCTGGGCGTGCTTGTTCATCATGTCGGCGAAGGCGTCTTCGCTGCCGGCCAGGTACTCGGCGACGGCGACACTGGCATCATTGCCCGAGGAAATGACGATGCCCCTGTGCAGATCACCGAGATTGACCTTCTTGCCCACCTCGATCCACATCAGCGAGGAACCCTGAAAACGCGGGTTCTGCGCCCAGGCATTCTTGCTGATGGTGACCAGATCTTCGTTGTTGACCTGCCCCTGCTCCAGCCAGTAGGACAGCACATAGCTGGTCATCATCTTGGTGAGGCTGGCCGGCGGCAGCTGTTTGTCGGCATTGTGCTCGGTAATCACCTTGCCGCTGTTGGCGTCCAGCAGAATCCAGGATTCGGCGGCCACCTTGGGCGGCGCGGGAATCAATGCCGGCGCAGCCGCGGCGGCGGCGCTCAGCAGGGCGATGGCGATAAAACTGGTCAATTGTCGATAGAACATGGTCTCTGTCTTTTTCATCCGTGTTTTGCGACTTCGTGTATTGCGACGAGTAAATTTAGCGGCTCAAGCGCCCCTGTTTGGCGCCCGGTGTTGCGGCGCTCCCGGCTTGCGCCCCCGGTTGGCAACCCCAAGCAAACTAGGGTGTTCGGCTCAGCCTGGTGGTTGACGGCACGGGCTCAATGTCATTGACGATGCGCGCGTCGCGGCCGTACTCGGGCGGTAGTGCCTCACGGGCCCGTTGCGCCGCCAGATAGTCACTGAAGGGCCCCAATCGCACGCGGTGAAGAACGGGCCTCGAAACCGTGGTAGTCACCACTACCGGGTGCGGCAGCGCTGTTGCCAGGCGACTGCGCAGGCTGTCGGCCGAGGCAGCCGTACTAAAGGCGCCAAGCTGCAGATAATAGCTGCCGGGGCCACGCTCGCCCTGGCCCGCGCCGGCCAGGGGCCTATTATCCGTGTCAATGACCTGAATTTCTACCGCCGCGGTGCCCTGCTCGGCAAAGCCCAGCTTCACCGCCGCCGCATAGGACAGGTCGATGATGCGCTCGCTGTGGAAGGGGCCGCGGTCGTTGACCCGCACCACGGTGCTGAGTCCGTTCTCCAGATTGGTCACCCGCACATACACCGGGATGGGCAGGTTGCGGTGCGCAGCGGTCATGCCGTAGAGGCTGTAGGTCTCACCATTGGCGGTGGGGCGGCCGTGAAACTTGGTGCCGTACCAGGAGGCGCGGCCGCGCTGGCGAAAGCCGCGGTAGTCGGACATGACCTGGTATTGGCGACCGAGCACAGTGTAGGGACTGGTATTGCCGCGCGCGGTAATGGGATCCGCCCGCGGCACCGCGTCGGCGATGCTAGCGGGGTCCAGCGATTGCCGCGGCGCGCCGTCGCTCTGCAACGTGGACACACTGCAGGCGGCCAGCAGGGCACTCAGCGCCGCAGCGGCAGCGAGTCGCCGCCTCATTCAGCGACCCGCATCTCCACCAGCTGGCTGAGCTGGTGCACCGCCATGGCGTACATGGAGCTGTGATTGTAGCGGGTGATGACATAGAAATTGTGCAGCCCCAGCCACAGCTGCTCGCCGTTCTCACCCTGCATGCTCATGGCGGTGGCCTTTTGCTCCGGGTCCAGACCGCGGAAAGGCACGATACCGGCGCGGGCGAAGTCGGCCAGTGTATGACTGGGCTTGAGCGACTGATTGAACCACTTGCGATCCACCTCACCAGTGGTCGCCGCCGCCGTCACCACCGGCTCGCCGGGACGCCAGCCGTGGCGCTTGAAGTAGTTGGCGACGCTGCCGATGGCATCCACCGGGTTGTCGATGATGTCGGCGACCTTGTCGCCATCAAAATCGACGGCATAGGCGCGGTAGCTGCTGGGAATAAACTGGCCGAAGCCCATGGCACCGGCATAAGAGCCTTTCAGCGCCAGCGGGTCGAAGCCCTGCTCACGCGCCATCAGCAGCAGCTCGCCCTGCTGCTTGCTGAAAATCTTGGCTC
>JBFHRT010000563.1:0-2137 GCA_041591575.1 Spongiibacteraceae bacterium | reverse complement strand
GATGACGGGGTTTGGAGATACTTCTAGCCTTCCTCTACTTGCCCCGTCATTGCGAACCCCGGCGTGTGCGGCGCGGCGGGGCGCGGCAATCGCCATCGGGCACAGTGCCCGACCCAGGAGATCGCCGCGTCGCTTCGCTCCTCGCGATGACGAGGCTTGGAGATACTTCCAGTCTTGGCCTACTTGCCCCGTCATTGCGAGCCCCGTTGCGCGCAGCGCGGCGGGGCGCGGCAATCTCCATAAGACAAGGTGCCACACCAATGAGATCGCCGCGTCGCTTTGCTCCTCGCGATGCCGGGGTTTGGAGATACTTCCAGTCTTGCTCTACTTATCCCGTCATCGTGAGCCCCGCTGCGCGCAGCGCGGCAGGGCGCGGCAATCGCCATCAGGCACAGTGCCCGACCCAGGAGATCGCCGCGTCGCTTTGCTCCTCGCGATGACGGGCATTGGAGATACTTCCAGTCTTGCTCTACTTATCCCGTCATTGCGAGCCCCGCTGCGCGCAGCGCGGCGGGGCGCGGCAATCTCCATCAGGCGAAGTACCGTGCCCCGAAGGCGGTGACAAGCTGCTCGATAGGCCTCAGGCTTCAGCCACTTCCCCCTCACGCAGCGACTCAAACGCCACCACGGTCGCCTGCGGCGTCTCAATCTCACCCTCGGGCAGCATAAAGCGCCAGAACACCAGCCCCAGCGCGCGGCCCTCGGTGTCGATCCAGTTGGGCAGGCCGGGGTCGCGGTGGGCGATGATCATGCGGAAGCTGCCATCGTCCTCCAGCACTGTCTGCGCCCGGTTCAGCGACACTCGGCGGTTGGCGTAGTCGAAGGTCTGCTGAAAACGGGTCCACAGGTCGATGCTGGCAAAGCGGCATTGCGGCCAGCGGCCGCTGATCACCAGCGCCTCGTCGGGGCCGAGGAAATAGGGCGCCATCGAATAGGCGGCGTCAAAAGCCGACAGGCCGTAGTCCCCCGGTGTTACCGGCGGCGGGAAGGCGTTGGGGGTCAGCGACACAAAGGGCGGCGGCTCGGACTGGGCCATCGGCGGCATCTCCAGCGTGCGGCTGCGCAGGAAGCCCACCACCCGGCGGATGCCGGCGGCAATGCTGTCGTCAGTGGGCGCGGCCGGCGCCGGACCGGGCTCCAGCGCGCGAATGGTCAGCACCGGTTCGCGCTCGGGATTGGCGGCGGCGCAGTCGGCCTCCTCCCAGTAGTGGCGGGTGGTGATGCGCGAGGCGCCTTCGGGCAGCGGCAGCCAGTTGCGCTCGGCGGGCTCGCCGCCCAGGCGGATCTGGAACCAGCCATCGGCATCCACATCGAACTGGCTGTCGTTGATCACCCCGGCGGTGTGCGTCGCGATGGCGCCATTCTCGGTGCCGGTCTCGATGGTGATCGACACATACACCGCGCCGTTCATCTGGCCGCGCACGATGTACTCATACGCCGGGCTCACCGGCGCATCGAAGTAGATGGCATCGCCGTTGTCGCCGGTGAACTTGCGCCACGGGGTGACAATGCGGCGGAACCGCGGGTGCGCGGCATCGTACTCGAAATAGCCCGCCAGGCCGCCTTCCAGCATGTGCATCAGCGCGCGGTGGGCGCCAGCCACATCCTCGGCGCTGTGCAGGTTCCACTCCTCGCCGGCCCAGCGCCGGTCCACCTCCTCCAGCAGGTCGATCAGTTCACGCAGCGCACTGCGGCTCTCGGTTTGCAGGCTCATCAACTTTCTCCTATAGCCATTAAACAACCGCTCGTTTAACAGCAGCTCGTTAAGCAGCGACCGCGGCCGCCACGCATTTACCGTATAACATACGTTAAAATGCTTCGGCACGCCATCCCCGCTAAAACCGGTTGCCGGCCCAGCCCTGGAAAGGAGTCCGCATGCGTTTCTGGCAATGTATTTCCTACACCCACCCCGTCCACATGACGGCGCTGGCCCGCGCCGCCGAGGCCGCCGGCTTCGACGGCCTGATGCTATCGGAGCACCTGTTGCACCCGCTGCAGCAGACCTCGGTGCACCCCTACAGCCCGGCGGACGCGCCCCCCCCTGGAAACCGACGAGGACTGGGCCGAAGTCATGACCAGCTTCGCCGCCATGGCCGCGGTCACCGAGCGCCTGCAGTTCGCCAGTGCGGTGCAGATC
>JBFHRT010000562.1:0-2140 GCA_041591575.1 Spongiibacteraceae bacterium | reverse complement strand
GTCGCCGCCGCGGAAGAAGTAGTTGAAGCCGACGTCGTACAGGGTGGCTGCCGAGGAGAAGGAGGAGATGTGACCACCCAGACCCTCGTTGTTGTCGTTGGCGCGCATCACCATGGCCAATGCGTTCCAGCGGATCAGCGAGCGGATGCGGCGCTCCATGAACAGGTCGCCGGGCATGCGTTTTTCGTTGCCGGGCTCAATGGTGTTGCGGAAAGGCGTGGTGATGGCCGCCGGCAGCTTGGTGCCGGCCTGCGCCGCGTGCCTGACCAGGGATTTCAGCAGAAAAGCGGTGCGCCCGCGGCCGCGGTGTTTGAGTACGTCGTCGAGGGCCTCGATCCACTCCTGGGTTTCCATGGGATCCAGGTCCTCGCGCGTCTCTTCGCGCAGTGCGTCTAGTTCCTGTTGCATGCATAGGTCCTTTCAACAAGTAGTCTGAGCGCGCCGCCTGCCAGGGCGGTTAAGGCCACGCTTTGCAAGCCAGCTTTTCCAAGCCAGCCTTACCTAGCATAGTACGGCGCTGTACTTCTCTGGTGCTGTGGACCGAGTAACAACCGACTCCGCCGGTAATGGGGCGATCAGCCCACCGGCAAAATGAAGGTGCCTGTTGGTGACGGTTATCACCTGGCCAAGCTGGTGCCCATCGAGTGGAAGGTGCACCCGTACGCAACCGCCTTTTGGGCGGTCAGTACCTGAGAATTCCGGATTTTTGCCCCGCCAACCCGGGAGGGGCAGCGAGAAACGGGGTAAAATTTTTACAGATGATGGCGCCATTTACAAGATAAATATCGCCTTAGCCACTGATTTCAGAGTGTTTCCACCGTTTACATCAGGGTTAATCGAGGGGAGTGGCGCCAAATGGGCGCACGCCGGGCTGTAAAAATACTACAGACCGGCGCGCTGCCATAAGGGCTCAGGGGAAGTGGTAGTAGGGGCGGCGCGCCTTGAACGCGGCCGGCGACGTCAGCGAACTGCCGCTCAGCTCGGCGGGGCCGGACGCCCCACCCACTTGCAGCCACAAGGCCCGGCGCTGCCCCTCGGCCAAATAGCGATGCAGACGACCGTACCAGTCGTCAAAGCTCATTGCGCGCAGCGCCGCGATCAACTGCTCGCGACTGTCGAAGGCGGCGTAACCGTCCAGCAGTTCGCGCCAGTAGCGATCGCCGGCTTCCCACTGATTACTGGGCGCCTCCTGCAGGCGCTGAATCAGCGCAAGCCGGTGCTGACCGAAGCCGGCCGCGAGCGGCTCGCGCTGCAGCCAGCCCTGAAGAAACTGATTGAACTCCTGCTGCAGGGTAGCGGCGTCGGCCACCGGCGACTGTGCCAGCAACATCAGCCCCGGCACCTCGCGCAAGGGATAGGCGCCGGCGGTGACGATATAGCCCAGCTGCTTTTCGGTGCGCAACTGGTGGAAGAAATCAGCGCGCAGCATCTGCGCCGCCAGCCCCATGGTCACCCGCGCCGCCTTGCTGACTTCCGGCGCCTGCAGATACAGCATCAGCGCCGCGTCGCGGTGGTCGCTGGCCAGGCTGTGCCAGCGCTCGCTTGGCTCCAGCATCAGCACCGCCTCGGGCTGCGCTGCCGGCAGCGCCTCGCTCTGCAGGTAGCGCTCAGCGATGGCGGCAAAGCCGCGGGCCTGCTCCTGACTGTAGTTGCCATACACCAGCAGGCTGAGCTCGGTGGCGCTCATCACCTGCTGTACATGGGTGGTCAAGGTGGCGAAATCGGCCTCGCGAGCCGAGGCAATCATGGCCTCCAGCGGCCACTGATAGCGCAGCAGCAGACGCGGCATCTCGCTGCTGACCAGACGATAGGGCTCCAGCTCGCGGCGGTTTTCCAACTGGCGCAAATACTCGGTTTTCACCCGCGCAAAGCGCCGCTCGTCAGGCTCGGGGCTGCCCAGGGTCGACACAATCTCCTCCAGCAACAGCGCCTGCTTGTCGTCGAAGCCGTTGATCGCCAGCTCCATGCCGCGCCAAGTGGACTGCAATTGGAAATTCAACCCCGCCAGTTGCGCGGGGTAGACAAACTCATTGAGCTGGTCGGCCACCATGCGCTCCCACAGCTCGGTGAGCACACTATGCTCGGCACTGTCGGCGGCCAAGGGCGAGCGCATCAGCAGGTGGATATTACCCTTGGGCAG
>JBFHRT010000561.1:0-2144 GCA_041591575.1 Spongiibacteraceae bacterium | reverse complement strand
TGTCATTGTTGTGGTCGTGGTCGGAGCAGGTGTCGCCCTCGGCCTTGCTGCCGCGGTCGATATAGCCCACGCGCTCGGTCTCATCGACGTGGCGCGCCTCATAGGCAATCACCGCCTCCATGCACAATGCGCGCTGCTCGTCGCTGAGCGAACGGCCGTCAGGCCACTTGCCGATTTCGACGGCGCGGCGCAGGCTGCGGTGAATGTCGGGGGTAATGTTGCTGATCAGCTGTTCGAAGTCCATAACACGCATTCTGAGGGGGGACTGTAGCCGCCCAGTATACCAGACATCACTGCCCGGCGCGTCCGGCCACCAGCGCCGCCAGGCCACCCAGCAGCGCGCCCATCAACAGCCCGCCAACGTGAGCCGCATTGGCAATCTCACCCATGCCCAGCGCC
The DNA here is from genome assembly GCA_041591575.1 of Spongiibacteraceae bacterium. Lineage (GTDB taxonomy): Bacteria > Pseudomonadota > Gammaproteobacteria > Pseudomonadales > Spongiibacteraceae > JBFHRT01. Next base: position 1,745 of record JBFHRT010000561.1, on the reverse strand, counting down.
CCGGCAAAGCCCACCAGGCACAGCAGCAGCCAGCCCAGCATAAAGGCCACGATGGCGCCCGGCAGCCCAAAGGACTGCTGCGGCCGCAACCGGCTCCACACCACCATATAGCCGAGGTAACCGTAAATCACCCCGGACATGCCGCCGAACAATCCGCTCTGGGTCACCAGCGCCTGCGCCAGATTGGAGCCAATACCAATCAGCGCGGTGATGCCCAGCAGCTGCACGCTGCCCTGCAGCGTCTCAATACGCCGCCCCAGCTCCCAGGTCCACAGACCGTTGAAGACAATATGCAGCAGCCCGAAGTGCAAAAAGATGGGGGTAATCAGCCGCCAGTATTCACCGCTGGGAAATTCAAACAGTGCACGCTGGTTGTCGATCACTGTCACCCGGTAAAAGGTCAACTGCAGCACCCAGTCGAAATTGACCCACACCAGGGCCGCTCCCAGCACGCTCAGCAGCAACAGGCCCAGCGTGACCGGCTGGCGACGCGCCCCCCGCCACGGGCTGCGCCGCGGCTGCGACACCATCCGCACTGGCTCAGGTGCCAGATTCTGCTCGACAAAATCGCGGTACAGCGCGCGCACCGGCTCACACTGCGCCTCCTCGGCGACCCATAGCACCTGCCGACCGCGGTGTTCGCTGACCCGATGCGGGTAACCCTGCTGCCAGAGGTACAGCGAAAAAGCGCGCAGGTCCTGCTCAAGCGGCAATTCCAGGGCGATATGCTCAGCCAACGCAGCCCCCCACTACCACAGGCACCAGCAAACGACGGCCTGCTGCCTGACGATTAATTCCCAAGGCGCCCACCCCAGCCCAGCTTGTCGCGACAACTGGCATAGAAGCTGTGCTCCAGCGGGTGAATCAGTTTCATTTTGTGGGGCTTTTTATTGACGTAGACCACGTCGCCCGGCTGGGTAGTAATGGTCACCTGACCGTCGCAGGTCACCGGCGGCTGCATTTGGTTGCTGCCACAGATCACGATTTTGATTTCACTGTTGCCGTCCACCACGATGGGACGGCTACTGAGCGTGTGCGGGAACATCGGCACCAGCACAATGGCGTCGAGCTTGGGGTGCATGATGGGGCCACCCCCCGACAGCGAATAGGCAGTGGAGCCGGTGGGCGTGGATACGATCAGGCCGTCGGAGCGCTGGCGATAGACAAATTCACCCTCGATGTACAGGTCGAACTCCATCATGTGCGCCGAGGTGCCGGAATTGACCACCACATCATTGAGCGCCTCGCCCACCCCTACCGGCTCGCCACCGCGTTTGACTTCCACATCGAGCAGAAAGCGCTTTTCGATGCGAAACTCGCCGTCGAGCACCGCGCCGATCTGATTCTCGAGATCGTCGGGGGAAATATCGGTGAGAAACCCCAGGCGGCCGCGGTTGATACCCAGCACCGGCGCATTGTGCCGCGCCAGGGTACGCGCCGCGCTCAGAAAGCTACCGTCGCCGCCGACGACAATGATCAGGTCACAGATCTCACCGATCATACGCCGGGAGCACACCCGCAATTGATGATTCTGAACCAACGGCGCAATAAATTCGCCGAGCACGACGTTGAGTCCCCGAGACTGCAGAAACGCAATCAGGCGCTGCAGCGTCTCGGCCACGCCTTTCCCCTCACGACCGACAACGCCGATATTCCGAAACGGTTCCATAGTACCCGCCGCTTATTGTGGATTATCATCATTATACCCACCGCCCCGCCCCTCACGACAGCGCGGCGATGCAGCA
>JBFHRT010000560.1:0-2153 GCA_041591575.1 Spongiibacteraceae bacterium | reverse complement strand
AAGCCAGCCAGATTCTGGTGGACGCGCTGCCCGTTTACGGTAGCGCCCGAGTTGCCGAACACAGCAAGCCGCTGATACCACAGTCCCCGGCAGGATCCGGATCGCAGACCGCGCGCCCGGAATAACATACTCACCCCAATCAAAAAACGCGCCTCAAGGGGCGCGTTTTTTCGTCAAGCGTCAAGCGTCAAGCGTCAAGCGTCAATAACAGCCTAACGCACCGCCTCGCGCATGGTGACAAATTCCTCGGCAGCCGTCGGGTGAATGCCGATGGTGGCGTCAAAATCCGCCTTGGTGGCGCCGGCCTTGATGGCCACCGCCATACCCTGCACGATCTCCCCCGCCTCGTCGCCCACCATGTGCAAGCCCACCACCCGATCACTGGCTTTATCCACAATCAGCTTGAGGAAGGTTTTGGCGCTGTTGCCGCTCAGTGTGTGCTTGAGGTGGCGAAAACTCGAGGTATAGACGCTGATATCGCCAAACTGCTTGCGCGCCTCTTCCTCGGAATAGCCCACTGTAGCCACATTGGGATGGCTGAAAATGGCGGTGGGCACATCGCGATAATCCACTTTGCGATGCTGACCATTAAACAGATTATTGGCCAGCGCGGTGCCCTCGGCGGTGGCCACCGGCGTCAGTTCCAGACCACCGCTGGCATCGCCCAGGGCGTAGATGCCAGGCACCGGCGTCTCGAAGTATTCGTTAGTGTGGATATAGCCTCCGGCGGTGATATCCACCGGCAGTTTGTCCAGCCCCAGTCCCTCCAGCAGCGGCTTGCGGCCGGTGGCGCACAGCACCAGATCAGTGTCCATCACCTCGCCGGACACCAGGTCCAGGCGCAGACTGCCGTCGTCGAGCTTTTCAATGCGAGAGATGTTCTCGCGGAATCGGATATCCACGCCCGCCTTGCGCATCTCTTCTGCCAACACCTCGCGCACTTCCACGTCGAAGCCGCGCAAAAACAGATCGCGCCGATAAAGCTGGGTAGTTTCCACGCCCAGGCCGTTGAGAATGCTGGCGAATTCGCAGGCGATATAACCGCCCCCCACCACTACCGCGCGCCGCGGCAGCTGTTCCAGATAGAAGATCTCATTGGAGCTGATGGCGTGTTCGGCGCCGGGGATATCCGGCATCACCGGCCAGCCGCCAACGGCGATGAGAATGTTTTTCGCGCGATACTCGACACCGTTGACCGCCACCGTGTTGGCATCAACAAAACTGGCGTGCCCTTCAATCAACTCGGCGCCGGCATTGTCCAGCAGACGGCCGTAAATGCCATTGAGGCGCTCTATCTCGGTGTTTTTGTTGTCGCGCAGTGTGGTCCAGTCAAAGCTCGGGCCCTCAGTCTGCCAGCCAAAGCCGCGGGCATCGCTGAAATCCTGATGATAGTGGGCCGCATAGCTAAACAACTTCTTGGGCACACAGCCAACGTTGACACAGGTACCGCCCAGGTAGCGCTCCTCGGCAATGGCGACGCGGGCGCCAAAGCCAGCGGCCATGCGCGCGGCGCGCACACCGCCGGAACCGGCACCAATAACAAACAGGTCGTATTGAAAGTCAGTCAAAACAGTTTCCTCAAGCTGGCTTCAATCGCGCCACACTGCAGCTGGCGTGAATTGGCTTCGACCGGCTCAATCCTCGGAAGTTTCGTACCAGGCGAGCTGCTCACGCAGGCTGACCACTTCACCGACGATGATCAGCGTTGGCGCCTGCACCGGGTCCTTGGCGACACGCTCGACCATATCGGCCAAGGTGCCGACGATGACCTTCTGGTTCGGCGTGGTGCCCTGCTGGATCAGCGCGATGGGGGTCTGCGGGCTACGGCCATGGGCGATCAGCTGCTCGCAGATCACCGGCAAGCCCACCAGGCCCATGTAAAACACCACAGTTTGCGCCTCGTGTACCAGTTCAGCCCAGGGCAGGTTGATACTGCCATCCTTGAGATGCCCGGTGACAAAACGCACCGACTGGGCGTAATCACGGTGCGTGAGCGGAATACCAGCATAGCTGGCACAACCGGCGGCCGCCGTGACCCCGGGCACCACCTGAAAGGGAATGCGTGCCGCCGCCAACTCGCTCAGCTCTTCGCCACCGCGACCGAAAATAAAGGGGTCGCCGCCCTTGAGGCGCACCACCCGCTTGCCCTGCTT
>JBFHRT010000559.1:0-2159 GCA_041591575.1 Spongiibacteraceae bacterium | reverse complement strand
TGCACCGCGCCGAAATAATTCAGCCGCGCAATCAGCGTCTTGTCTGCCACCTGCGGGCCAACCCCGGCACAGGCGATAAAGCCATCCAGACCCTGGGGTGCGCGCTCGGCAATGGCGGCAACGGCAGCCTTGCGGCCGGCGGCGGTGGCCAGATCGGCGCGCACGTCGGTGTCGTCACCGGCAATATCCACCACAATCAGTTCGTGGTCGTCGCGCTGCAGCCGCTGTTTGATGGCGGCGCCGATGCCGGTGGCGCCACCGGTGATGGCGTAAATCCCCATAATCTATCTCCTCACTGTATTGAGCCGAACGCGACGGCGCCCGCTTTATTGGTATCTCATCGGGTGTCGAATTTAGCCCTGCACCGGCTCGCCGTCGCGGTTGCCAGCGGCGCCCAGCCAGATCATCGGCGGCACCATCAGTGCCGCCAGCGCGCCGGCCCACAGGCCCTTGAACAGGGCGTAGTCCATCGCGGAGAGTTGCTGCACGCCGACCAGGCACAGCAGCAACAGGCTGAGCGGCGCCACCACTGCCGAGGCAAACAGTCCCAGCCACAGCGCTCTGAGCGCGAGCGCGCGCGGCGCCACGTCGCTTAATCGCGCGGCCAGCTCGTGCGGCTGCCAATGGGGCTGCGGCAGCTTGCCGCGGCGCAGCTTGTGTTGCGTCAGCGGAATCACAATGCAGCTGACGATGAATACCAAGGCAAAGGCAGTGGCTATCATATCGATGGCAAATCCCTGACCGCCCCACATCGGCAGCACCCCTTTGCCCTTGAGTAACCAGGCGGCGATGGCACCGTTAAACAGCGCGTTCATCACGCCGTTGATCGCCGCCTCACGGCGCAGGTGTTTAGCAAATGCTGTGGACATGTTTCCTCCCCATCCTGATGGTATCCCCTCATGCTAGCCGCGGACGTGTGGATAAAAAGGGCCGAATCAGTCAGATTGATAAACCTTTGCGCTCAACGGGCACTTGCGTTGGCGCGGCGGCTGCCGGCACCATAGAGAGGAACTCAGCCACCGGGCGCGACAACGTCAGCTCCATGAGAACCCAACTGTACACGCCGGCACGAAAATTCCAGCGGCTGCTGGATTACATGCAGCGCCTGGACCTCGACATCGACGCGATCGGCGCACGCGCCGGCGTCAATACCGCTGGCATCGATACCAGCGACCCCGACCGCGAATACCCCACCGTTAACTATTCGGCGCTGTATCAGGCGGCGGCCATCGAGCTGGAGCAGTTGCATCGCACCCCGCCCTGGGCAGCGGGCATCGGCACCGATGCCTTTCGTTTTCTGTGCTATTCCATCATCAGCTGCAGCACGCTGGGTGAGGCGCTGGACCGCGCCCAGCGCTTTCAGCAGCTGCTGTTTCCGGTCAGCGGCAATCGCGTGCAATTGCGCCGCGATGGCGATAACGCCAGCTTGGTGTATGTGGTGGAGTGCGATACTGACGCCGAGATATTTTCACCGCAGGGCTGGAATCTGGCGGCGCATATGGAAAGCGTGGCCAAGTCCTCGGGGCTGCGCATCTGGTATTCCTTTATCGGCTGGCTGATTGGCCGCAGCCCGGAACTGAAGCGAGTCGACATTGCCGCGGGCACCATCAACCCCGGCTATGAACAGCGACTCACTGGCGTTTTCCAGTGCCCGCTGCATTTCGACGCCGCCGAAACGCGCCTGGTATTTGACGCCGCCGAGCTGGATAGCAAACTGATACACGACGCGCAGTCGCTGGACGCGTTTCTGGACAATGCCATCTACACCCTGGTGGAAAACGAGAACACACCGGACAGTACCAGCCAGGCGATCCGCTCGCTGCTAGCCAAGCAAACCGCGGCGCGTCCGCCCAGCCTGGAGACAATGGCGGAAGATCTGCACATGTCGGTGTCCAGCCTGCGCCGACGCCTGCGCAAGGAAGACACCAGCTACCAGCAGATCAAGGACCGCTATCGCTGCGACCTGGCCATTGCGCAGCTGCGCAACAGCGATTTAAAAATTCACGAAATAGCCGAGTCGCTGGGCTTTCTTGAACCCGGCAGTTTTATTCGCTCCTTCAAGAGCTGGACCGGCATGACCCCGAAAGCCTTCCGCGAACAGCTAAAATCCTTTGGCTAATTTGTCCGCCGGTCAACGCTGCCTTCCGACTGCACCGCCG
>JBFHRT010000558.1:0-2160 GCA_041591575.1 Spongiibacteraceae bacterium | reverse complement strand
GGACAGCTACGGCCATATCAACAACGTGGCGTATTTCCGCTATATCGAGGAGGCCCGGGCCCAGTGGTTCCTCACCCTGGGCCACGCCCTGGACGGCGCCGGTGCCGGCCCGGTGGTGGTGGACTGCGGCTCCAACTACCGCCGCGAATGGCGCCACCCCCATGCGCTGGAGGTGCGCGGCTTCGTCGCCGCCATCGGCAACAGCAGTTTCACCATCGAGCACGAGATGTGGCCCGCCGACGGCGGCGAGCTGGTTACCACCGGTCACAGCAAGCTGGTGTGGTTCGACCACCAGACCCGGCGCTCGGCGCCGCTGCCGCCGGCCCTGCGCGAGTTGCTGCGGCAGTCTTTGTAGGCGGGAGACGCTGGACGGGAGACGGAAGACGCTAGAAGCTCACAGCAGCTGCGGCCGCAATACTTGCCGCCTGTAGGTGCGGCTTTAGCCGCACAAATTCCACCGTGGCCGCGTTCATGTGCGACTGAAGTCGCAGCTACAGTTTCAGATTCAAGCGCTCAGTCGTAGGGTGCGCCGCGCGCACCGTTTTTGTCTTTGCTTTTCAGCGTCTTCCGTCTCCCGTCCAGCGTCTCCCGCTTATTGCTCGGTCTCAACCTGACTCAGATTGAAGTTATATATCGCCAGCCGGCTGCCGTCGTCGCTGAGGGTGGTGGTGACCAGGGCCTGGCCGTGCTCGAAGTGGGCCTGGAAGCTGTAGCCCAGCTTGGTGCCGGCGCTAAACAGCGACAGCGATGAAGTCAGCCGCGAGAACTGCGGCGCATCCATGGATTGAAAGCGCCCCAGTGGGCGGTAGCGCACCAGCAGGTTGTCCAGCTGTTCGCGGTTGACGGCGGCCTGTGCCTCGGCCGACAGGTGCTGCCACAAGGGCTCGGCGCGCCACTGGGAGATGTCGCCGAGGGCGGCCTCCAGGTAGGGCAGGGCGCGTTCGCGGTAGTGCTGCTCCTGCTCGCCGCCGTGGTAGTACAGGCCACCAAAGATCAGCAGGCAGATGATGATAAACAGGTGCAGTGGTCGGGACAGCGGATTCACAGCGGCACTCGATTCAGTGGGTGTTGGCAGTATAGCGTTTGGCAGGCATCAGAATTTGAGGATGCCCAAGCTGTGCAAAAAGATTAGCACCACGCCCGCCGGGGCGATAAAGCGCAGCGCGAAATACCACAGCTCAAACAGGAAATAGGAGCCGATGCCGGCCTCCAGCTGCACCCGGTTGTGGCGCATAAACCAGCCGACGAACACCGCGATTAGCAGCCCGCCCAGGGGCAGCATGTAGTTGGCGGTGATGTGATCCAGGGCGTCGAATACCGCGCTGGAGCGGATGCAGAGCAGGCCGCCGACCCAGCCGGCGATGGCGATGGCCGCGGTGCCCAGTGAGCGGCGCAGGCCCTGTTTTTCCAGCCAGGCGACACCGGGCTCGATCAGCGAGATCGAGGAGCTGAGTGCGGCGATGCTGACCAGCACGAAGAACAGGGTGCCGAACACGGTGCCGGCGGGCATGTTGCCGAAGGCAATGGGCAGCGACACAAACATCAGCCCGGGGCCGGAGCCGGGCGCCAGCTCATTGGCGAATACCAGTGGGAAGATCGCCATGCCCGCCACCAGGGCGATGATGGTGTCCAGCGCCGCCACGGTAATCACAGTCTTGCCGATGGAGCTGTCGCCGGGCATGTAGGAGCCGTAGGCCATGATGGCGCCCATGCCCAGGCTGAGGGTGAAGAAGGCGTGGCCCAGCGCCACCAGCACCGCCTCGGCGCTGAGCTTGCTGAAGTCCACCGCAAACATGAAGTTCAATGCGGCGTCGAAATCGCCGGTGGCCCAGCTGTAGCCCAGCAGCACTAGCAGAAACACGAACAGCAGCGGCATCAGAATCTCCACCGCGCTGCCGATGCCGCGGGTGACGCCGGCACCGACCACACCGGCGGTGAGCAGAATGAACAGCGAGTGCGCCAGCAGCTGGCGGTTGCTGTCGCCGGTCAGTGCGCCGAAGGCCGCTTCGATGTCGGTCGCTGGGGCGCCAGCGTAGCTGCCGGAGGCGCTCTGCCAGATATAGTCCAGCGCCCAGCCGGCCACCACCGAGTAGAACATCAGGATCATCGCGCCCGCCAGCACGCCGGCAATGCCCACGATGGACCAGGCCGGTGAGCCGG
>JBFHRT010000557.1:0-2163 GCA_041591575.1 Spongiibacteraceae bacterium | reverse complement strand
GCTTGCGCTCACGTTCCAGCTGATAAAAGGCATCCACGTACTGCGGCGAAAAATATTCGTTGCTGAAAGCGACTTCGTCCAGCGCCTCGAAGTTGGGCCGGCGCGACAGCCAGTTCAGCGCCGCCGGCTCGCCCCACTGCCCGGCCAATACCGCCTCCACCACCTCGGCGCCGGACTGACCGCCGCCGACCACCGCCACCCGCAGCCCGCGTAAATCCAGTTTGCGCTGGGCAATGTCACTGTTATGGAAGCAACGCCCACCGGCATGCGGCCGGGCGCAGTCGGGCAGACGGGGTGTCAGCCCGGTGCCCAGACACAGCGCGCGCGCACGTAGCGGCTGCCGGCGCCCACCGATGTGTATCGCAAACGCCTCGCCGTCGGTTTCCACCGCCTCAATACGCTGACCAAAGTGCAAACCGTGCAGCTGCCCTGCTACCCAGCCCAGGTAGTCGGCGTATTCGCGGCGGCTCACCGCCGGCAATTCGGCACATAAGAAGGGGTAAAAGCGCCGCTGCGTCACCAGATAATTGAGAAAACTGTAGGGGCTGGTGGGCGCCACGCCGGTGACCAGGTCCTTCAGGTAGGAGGTCTGCAGGCGGGCACCGGGCAACATCATGCCCGGGTGCCAGGCGAAGACCGGGCGCGCATCAAAGAACTGCGCGTCGACGTAGGGCAACTCCGCCAGCAGCGCGGCGATGCTGAGATTAAAGGGGCCGATACCCAGGCCGGCAAAGTCCAGCGTGTGCTGCTCATGTTTCTGAGCATGGTTCTGTGCATGGTCCTGAACATAAGTTCGCGGGCTCACGGTCAGTCTCCTCAGATTAGGGGATTGGCTATGGGGCTGCCCAACTCGGGCAATGGACGCTGGTCGCTGTCGCCGTAACCGATGCGAAAACGCACGCGGTTGACGCAGACTTTCAGCAGCGTATCGCTCAGCAGTGGAAACCATTCAAAGCGCGGCTCCAGCTGCGGGTGTGCTGTCATGTAGTCGCGAAGGCTGTCGGCGAGAATGGCGTAGAACTCGCGTTCTTCCAGCCCCAGCTGCTCTTCCACCAGCGGCGAAATAAAGCGCAGCGTGGTGACGAAGTGACCGGACACCAAATCGTGCAGCAAGTGCTCCGGCGGCAGCCGTGTCAGCGCCGCGCGGGCCTGCGCCGGCAGACTTTCCAGTTCGGGGAGCTCGCGATCCACCAACCGCAGGTCACCGTGAAAATCCTTGATCACCGCCCGCTGCGGCCGCCCCGCGTTAACGATGAGGCTGACATTCTGACCGTGAGCCACCAGCCCGACACCGTAGCCACACATCAGGTGGTACAGCGGCACCACCACCACATCGAACAGCTCACGCAACCACTGCGCCACCGGCAGCCCCGATTGCGCCACCAGCTCAGCAATCAGCGCCCGGCCTTCACAATCGGTCTGCATCAGGGTGGACATCAGCAGTCCCTGCTCGCCCTCAGCCAATTTCGACTCGATACTCTCGCGCCATACCGCCCCCAGCATTTCCTGGTAGCGGTAGGGGCTGCCCGCCACCTGTGCCTGATAGTGCTGCGGCAGATGGACACCCGCCAACTCCGCCAGCACGGTGAGGCCACGCTCGGCCAGCAAGGCATCTCTGGCAACTAGCTGCTTGAGCCAGGCCGACACGCTGACACCGGCAGCCAGCGGCGCCGCCGGTATACCCCGGTAGCAGGAGGTATTGAGAATCGTCAGCGACAGTTTGATATCGCAGAAACCAGGACGGCTGACATTGCTCAATGTGCGAATGGACTGTTGCGGCAGATAGAGATCGCCACCACTGCCCAGATCGATCAGCTCACCGCAGGCCAGCTGCTGCGCATACTGAATGGCGATAAAGCGCTGAAATTGCCAGGGATGAACCGGCACCACCAGATAGTCGTCCGGTGACACGCCGCGCTCTTCCAGTCGCCACCGCACCGTTTCCAGAAAGTCGCCCTCCACACTTTGCGCCAGCAGCGATGCCGGCGACACCGCTTCTGCCAGTACCACATGGCAGCAATCGCGGTGTAGCGCCACGTAGCGAAGCGCAAAGGCATTGTCAGCCTCCGGCGCATAGGCATGCAGTTCGCGCTCGCCCCAGCCCATTCGCCCCTTGTTGGCGAGAGCCTTGGGGTGGCCGTCCAACAGTGCCTGCAGCCGCGG
>JBFHRT010000556.1:0-2180 GCA_041591575.1 Spongiibacteraceae bacterium | reverse complement strand
GGCCATCGCGCCCACCGTTGGTGTGTCAGTTCTAGATCGTGCAGGCTGAGAAGAGCTCCCAGCGCCCCCGTCTTAGAAAGATAGACGCTAGGAAAGATTGACGCTAGCTTCGGCGGGAACCGCCAGCGCCGTGATGGTGTCGCCGCTCAGGGCTTGCTGACGCCGGTTTCCACTATGCTGCGGTTGCGGCCCTGCTTCTTGGCCCGATACAGGGCCATATCACCCAGAATCAGCAGGCTGTCCAGGCTGCGTTGGTCTTCCAGCTCAACAATGCCCGCGCTGAAGCTGAATGACAGCGTTTCCGCCCCGTCGCCAACGGGCATGCGCAGTGCCGCCAGCTTGTAGCGCAACCGTTCAATGATGGAATAGGCCTGCATGCGGCGGGTGTTGGCCATACAGATGGCAAATTCCTCGCCACCGATACGACCAACCAGGTCATGCAAGCGCAGACTTTGGCGCAGCAGCCCCGAAAACTGGCGCAGCACCTCATCACCCACCGGGTGGCCATGACGGTCATTGATCTGCTTGAAGTGGTCTAGGTCCAGCACCGCGACCGACAGCGGTTCACCGCTGCGCTTGGCCAGCGAGAACTCTTCCATCGCACGCTCCATAAAGGCGCCGCGGTTTAGCAGGCCGGTGAGCGAGTCCTTGTAGGCGATGCTGCGCAGCTCACGTACGTCGCGGCTGAGCTTGCGCTGGGCGATGGCGGTGCGCAGCACATTGTTGATGCGCGCGTTCAGCGCGGTGAAACTGAAGGGCTTGGTGACGTAGTCGTTAGCCCCGGCTTCCAGGCAGCGGGCCAGATTGCGGTCATCGGCATTGGCGGTGACCATGATCACCGGCAGGTCGCCAAATTCGTCGCTCAGGCGCAGCTGTTGCAGCACCTCGTGCCCGTCCATCACCGGCATGCTGATGTCCAGCAGCACCAGATCCGGCTGCGTTTCTTCAATCAGGCGCAGCCCCTTCTCGCCACTCTCGGCGATATGCACCGAATGACCATCATCCTCCAGGCCGTGCTTGAGGATATCCAGGTTATAGGGGGTGTCATCAATCGCAACAATGGTCGCCATGATTGGAGTGGCGTCTCTTCCATTGGGGTAAGTTAAAGGCCGCATTATATTGGACGCATAGCTCAAGGTATTCGGTGTAGAACGGGACATGGCCGGCATAACTCCCATTCGCGTGGGTTAATCCTCTCAGTCGCCGCCAAGTGTACTGTGTGCCCCGCTTACCGGGCGCTCCGGTTTTGTACGTATTGGGGCGCGGGCTCACCGCAAAATCGTTCAAAATTCACCCATTTCGGCACGGATCTGCTCCGCGATCCGCGCCAGTGCCTGCCCCGCGGCCCGATGGCGGCCGTGTACCGCGCCGCCGGCCACAGTTTGCTGCGGAATCAGGTGCATGTGGTAGTGAAAGACACTTTGGCCCGCGGCTGCGCGATTGAGCTGCTGAACCCGCAGGCCGGCACAACCCAGCGCCCGGTCGATGGCTCCGGCCAACGGCACCGACAGCGCCGCAACCCGGGCCACATCGCTAGCCTCAGCGGTAAACAGGTCGTCGTAATGGCGCTTGGTAATGATAAGGGTATGACCGGGACTTGCCGGCGAGTGGTCTAAAAACGCCAGGCAGTGCTCGTCCTCGTACAGGCGGTGGCAGTGAACATCGCCGGCCACCATTCGGCAGAAGATACAGTGCTCGTCGGGCATGGGCTTGCCTGTGTCGCCTATTATGCCACCTTCTACTATGTCGACTTCCTAGCAACCACGTCACCGTCCTGGCAACTGCCTGGTGAAACCAGGAGGCCCTCCGCCGGGGCCCTGCTATTAGCCTAGTCCATAAGGCGGCAAGCGGCCGCCCTGTTACACCTCCAGCGGCAGCGGTTCGCGCTGGTGGGCGCGCGGCGCCCTCGCCGCCACGTCGGCATTGATGCAGCGGTAGCGATAGCGGCCGGCGTCATCCAGGCTGCGCTCCACGCGCCCGGTGTACACCAGGTAGTTGAGGTGGGCGATAGCCTCGCCCAGCGCGAGGCTGATCTGCGACATGCCAATTTCGCGGGCGAACAGCACCGGCAGCATATCGCGCGCGATTTTCGGCTCCACGCAGGCCTCTTCCACCGCCTCCAGGTGATCGTGGTGGTGGTCGATCAGGTATTGCAGGCGCTGCTTCACGCCGCGGAATGG
>JBFHRT010000555.1:0-2181 GCA_041591575.1 Spongiibacteraceae bacterium | reverse complement strand
CGGCAACGCCGAGGCCTCTGAGGAGCTGTGGGCCGGTGGCTACCTGCACACCCAGGATGTGGCGGTGCGCCACCCCGATGGTTATATCGAGATTGTCGACCGCATCAAGGATGTGATCAAAACCGGTGGCGAGTGGGTGTCGTCGCTGGAACTGGAAAAACGCATCGCCGAGGTCGCGGGTGTGGCCGAGGTGGCGGTAATCGCGGTGCCCGACGAGCGCTGGGGCGAGCGCCCGCTGGCGCTGGTGGTGGGTGAAGCCGGCGTGCAGGCCGAGGCCATTCGCCAGCATTTGCTGACCTACGTCGACAGCGATGTGCTCAGCAAATACGCGGTGCCAGAAGCCGAGCGCATTGTCTTTGTCGACGAGCTGCCCAAGACCAGCGTCGGCAAGCTGGACAAGAAGCGCATGCGCGAGCAGCACACCTAAAATTCGCATCATACGCGTGCTCAGCGCCGTCGCGGCAGCATCGTGCGTCAGCTCGCTGCTGTGCCACGGCCTGCGCTGGGTTACGCCGTAAGAGGGCGAAAATTAGCAAGATTTCTCCTTGCCCGCGGGCATACACTGAATAGTGTTAACAGACCCTGGGAAACGCCAACTTTGGCGGAATCAGGTATGCCCGAGACGTTGACTCAGCAGGCGGTGATCGCCGAGCTGCCGTTGCACCTGCGCCCCTTCGCCAAATTGCAGGAGGGTGAGCACTACACGCCTCGAGACCACGCCGTCTGGCGCTATACCATGCACCAGCTGGTAGAGCGGCTCAACAAGAGCGCCCACGCCGCCTACGAGGAGGGGCTGCGCAAGACCGGCATCAGTCTCGAACACATTCCCAGCATGGAAGCAATGAACGCGCGCCTGGCGGATTTGGGCTGGCGCGCGGTGGTGGTCGACGGTTTTATTCCTCCGGCCATTTTTATGGAATTCCAGGCGCGCCGGGTGCTGCCCATCGCCCTGGATATGCGCAGTATCGACCACATCCTGTATACGCCAGCGCCGGATATCGTGCACGAATCCGCCGGTCACGCGCCACTGATTGCCGACCCCGAATACGCCGCATTCTTGCAGCGTTTTGGCGAAATCGGTATGAAGGTGATTTCCACCAAAGAGGACTACGCGGTTTACGAGGCCATCCGCCACCTGTCCATCGTCAAGGAGGCGCCGGGGTCACGCGCCGAAGACATCCGCGCCGCTGAGCTGGAATTGCAGCGCCGGATTGCCGCCAACACCAAGCCCTCGGAGGCAACGCTGCTATCGCGCCTGCACTGGTGGACGGTGGAGTACGGTCTGCTGGGAACCGTGGACAACTACCAGCTATTCGGTGCCGGGCTGTTGTCGTCACTGGGCGAGAGTGTCAACTGCCTGGACAACCGCAGGGTGAAAAAGCTGCCGCTGACGGTGGACGCCATCGACTGGGACTACGACATCACCACTGAGCAGCCGCAACTGTTTGTGGCGCGCAACTGGTCCCACTTGATGCAGGTGCTCGAGCAGTTTGCCGAGCGCATGTGCTACCGGCGCGGTGGCGCCGACGCCCTGCGCACCGCCATCGCCAGCGGTGCAGTGTGCACCGCCGAGTACAGCAGCGGCGTCCAGCTCAGTGGCCGGTTCTGCCTGCTGGAATGCGACGCCCTGGGCAACCCGGTGTATGTCGGCACCAGCGGCCCCAGCCAGCTCGCCTGTGGTGGCCGCGAGCTGCCGGGGCAGGGGATAGACACCCACCCCGGCGGCATCGGCTCGCCGGTGGGCCAGCTGGTGGGGCTGCCGCGCTGCCTGTCCACCCTGAGCAGCGATGAGCTGGCCGCGCAGGGCATTGTCGCCGGACAGCGGGTACAGCTGGACTTCGTTTCCGGCATTCGTGTGACGGGCACCTTGCTGGATATTCTGCGCGCTGACGGCCGCAACCTAGTGTTCAGTTTCGACAACTGCAGCGTGCGCGATCGCAACGGCAAGGCATTGTTCGACCCGCCCTGGGGCCGCTATTTCATGGCGGTGGGCGAGCGCGTAGCGTCGGTGTACGGTGGCGTCGCCGACCGCGAAACCTATCAGCTCTACGGCGAAGCCCCGGAAGAAACCACCATTCGCCACCGCCACAGCAGCCGTGAGCGCCGCCTGTTTACGCTTTACCTACAGCTGCGTGAGATGCGCGAGTCGGGCGCGCCAGACTTGGTTCAGATGACCCGCCT
>JBFHRT010000554.1:0-2182 GCA_041591575.1 Spongiibacteraceae bacterium | reverse complement strand
GCTGGAGGCGCCACAGCTGGACGGTGCGGTGGTGATAGAACTCGCCTCGCTGGAGGCGTTGCAGGTGGGGCAGCCTGTGCCCATCGCCGCCCAGGACCGTCGGCGCCTGCTGGAACTGTGTCGCGCACGTTCGACGCCGCTGCTGATGCTCAGTGACGGCCGCGTGTTTGACGGCGGCGAGGCGCCGCTGAACCACCGTGAAAACGAGAGTCCGCATCCCGCCAGTGTTGCCGGTGGCCAGCTGTCGGCGCTGGAAACCCAGTTGGCTGGCGCGCTGGAAGAATATCTGGTGCTGCGCACCGGGCCGGTTTTCAGCGAGCGTGGCGACAATGCCCTGACGCGGCTGTTTCGGGCCA
This sequence comes from Spongiibacteraceae bacterium, assembly GCA_041591575.1. Taxonomy (GTDB): domain Bacteria; phylum Pseudomonadota; class Gammaproteobacteria; order Pseudomonadales; family Spongiibacteraceae; genus JBFHRT01. The sequence continues at coordinate 1,826 of JBFHRT010000554.1, read as the reverse complement.
TGGTGGCGGGCGAGCATCTGCAGCTGTCCTCTGGCCTCAAGTGCTGCCCCACTCACGTCAAGGACCTGGCGCGGGTGCTGTCTGGCATCGTCGACCAGCTCAGCGTCGGCGCTCAGTGCTGGGGAATCTACCACTACAACAGCTCGGGCCAGACCAGCGCCTATGAATTTGCCGAAGTGATCTACGCCTTTGCCTCCCAGCGCGTCGACCTGGTCAGTGCGGCGCCGGAGCTGGTGGCCTGCGAAGGGGGCCAGGGCATCGAGCCGGCGGTACCGGTACTGCGCTGCGACAAGATCCTGCAACACTTCGGCATCAAACAACTGCCCTGGCGCAGCTATCTGCCCAAGGCGCTGAAAGTACTCTGTGAAGGTGACAGTAAATGAGCAAGGCTTCCGTGTTTTCCACCCTGCGCGTGGCGGTGCTGACGGTTTCTGACAGCCGCGATGAAAAGACCGATACCTCGGGCGACTTTCTCGCCGAGGCGCTGCAGCAGGCCGGCCACGAGCTGGGCGACCGCTGCATTGTGCGCGACGACATCTACCAAATTCGCGCGGTGATCTCGCGCTGGATCGCCGATGAAACCATTCAGGCGGTGCTGGTCACCGGCGGCACCGGCTTCTCCGGCCGCGACTCCACCCCTGAGGCGGTGTCGGTGTTGTTCGACAAGGCGGTGGAGGGCTTCGGCGAGTTGTTCCGCCACATTTCCTATGGCGAGATTGGTTCCTCCACCATTCAGTCGCGGGCGCTGGCGGGTTTTGCCAACAACACCGTGATCTTCTGCATGCCCGGCTCCACCAACGCCTGCCGCACCGCCTGGAATAGCATCATTCGCGAGCAGCTGGACGGCAGCCACAAGCCCTGCAATTTTGTCGGCGTGCTGAACGTGCGCAGTGAGCAGAGCGGGCGCTGAGATGGCATTAATGCCGGTCGAACAGGCACTGGCGCAGCTGCTGGCCGATGCCCCCGAGCTGCCGGTTGAATCGGTGGCGCTGGAGACAGCGCTGGGGCGGGTGCTGCGCCAGCCGGTGGTATCAACGCTGGATGTGCCGCCGGCGGACAACAGTGCCATGGACGGTTACGCCCTGCGCTCGGCAGACGCCGCCGAGGGCACGGTAATGCCAATCAGCCAGCGCATCGCCGCCGGCAGCGTCGGTGCACCGCTGGCGGCGGGCACGGCCGCGCGTATTTTCACCGGTGCCGAGTTGCCACCCGGCGCCGACAGTGTTTTGATGCAGGAGGACTGCCGCGAGCAGGACGGACAGGTGCAGATCAATACCACTGTGCGCGCTGGCCAGCACGTGCGCCCCCGCGGCCAGGACATTGCCGTCGGTGCCACCCTGCTCGCCGCCGGCCACCGGCTGGCAGCCGCCGATCTGGGGCTGCTGGCCTCGGTGGGTGTCACCGAACTGAACGTCAGCCGCCGGCTGACGGTGGCGCTGCTGTCCACCGGCGATGAGCTGGTGGAGCCGGGGCAGCCGCTGGCACCGGGGCAGATCTACAACTCCAACCGGCCCATGCTGCGCGCGTTGTTGGAGGGCATGGGCTGCGCAGTCATTGACGGCGGCATCGTCGAGGACACCGCCGAGGCCACCGCCGCGGCGCTGCGCGAAGCCGCCGCCAGCGCCGATGTGGTGATCAGCACCGGCGGCGTTTCCGCCGGTGAGGAAGACCACGTCAAGAACCAGGTGGAAAAACTGGGCGAGCTGAAACTGTGGAAGCTGGCGATCAAGCCCGGCAAGCCGCTGGCCTACGGCCGCGTACAGGGCAAGCCCTTCTTCGGTCTGCCTGGCAATCCCGCTTCCAGCTTCGTCACCTTCTGCCTGCTG
>JBFHRT010000553.1:0-2183 GCA_041591575.1 Spongiibacteraceae bacterium | reverse complement strand
CGGCGCCGGCGCTGCTGCCGGTCCAGAGCAGGGCGAGGCCCAGGCCGAGGCGGCCAAGTGTGTTGTTCATGGAATCTCCCTGTTCGGGTGCAATGTTGACTGTGCTGACGGGCTCGGCGCAGTTTAGCAAATTGATCCGCAAACCCCCATGACTCGGGGGATTATTAAGGAATTTTAAGTAAGTCCGTTACCGCTGCGGCGCAGCTGGTACACTAGGCCCGATGAACAGGAAACCGCGATACAAGGTCGATCTGACCGCCCATATCAGTGACTGCGAGCTGAACTATCTGCGCATCCGCAAGCTGATGCCGGATATGGCAGAAGTGGACAGCCGCGCCTTTGGTTTGTCGGGCGGGGGCTTGTCGGGCGGACGGCTGGATATCGAGGTGCTGGAGCGGGCCCGCTACACCACTACGCTGGCGCTGTCACAGCAGCCCTGCGCCGGCCTGCCACCGGCGCCGCGATTGCAGGTGCGGGTCTACCACGATGCCAACGTGGCGGAAGTGATTGGCTGGGAGCAGGAGCGGCGGGTGCAGCCGCGCTATGTCTATCCCAACGATAAAATGCACCAGAGCGACGAGAAGCGGCAGTGGAACCGCTTTCTCGCCGAGTGGCTGCAGCACTGTCTGGACTGCGGTCACAGCCTGCTCAACCCCACAGAACTGATTGAAATGTGAACGAATCGGCGAATCCGCGCGTGTAATCGTGCTGGATTTGGCGGAAGGGATTTCGTATAACTGGCAGAGTTTCGCCGTTAGCCGACGGAAAAGGTCAGCATTCTCTTGAAGACAAGCGCAAAGTCGTCCGCAGCCATCTCGGTGGTGCAGATCACCGATACCCACCTGGGCTGCCAGGAGGGTGAGACGCTGTTGGGCGTGGACACCGATCGCAGCCTGGCCAGCGTGCTGTCGCTGCTGCGCAGCGAGCGCGCCGCGCCAGACCTGCTGCTGGTGACCGGCGACGTCTCCAACAATGGCCACCGCACGGCCTATCAGCGCCTGCTGGCCTGTGTGCAGGGCATGGCCACGCGTTGCGCCTGGCTGCCCGGCAATCACGACGAGCGCGAGCTGATGCGCGACACCGGCGACGACTGGCTGGTGCAGCGCATCGACTGCGGCCCCTGGCAGATCCTGCTGCTGGACTCCTCGGTGCCCGATCAAGTGGGCGGTTCGCTGTCGCAGCCGCAGCTCGACGCGCTGCGCGCGGCGCTGGTGGCGCAGCCGCAGCAGTACGCGCTGGTCTGCCTGCACCACCACGTGCTGCCCATCGGCTGCGACTGGCTGGACGAGCAGGTGGTGGATAATCGCGAGGCCTTCTTCGACCTGATCACCCAGTTTCCGCAGGTGCGCGCCGTCATTTCCGGTCATGTGCACCAGCAGAGCGATCGCGAACACCGCGGTGTGCGAGTGCTCACTACGCCCTCCACCTGCGTGCAGTTTGCTCCGCACAGTGCCGACTTCGCCGTCGACACGCTCAACCCGGGCTATCGCTGGCTGGAGTTACACCCCGACGGCCGCATCGACAGCGGTGTGTCGCGGGTCAGCGGCGTCGATTTCAAGGTGGATACCCAGGCCAGCGGCTACTGATGCAGCGGCCGCTTCTGCTCTACATTCACGGTTTTCTGTCCTCACCCCAGTCCGCCAAGGCCGAGGCCACGCGGCGCTACCTGCATGACAGCGCGGCGGCCATCGACTGTCTGGTGCCGGCGCTGCCCAACTACCCGGGGCAGGCACTGGCCGTGCTGTGTGAGCAGGTGGAGGCCTCTCTGGCCCAGGGGCCGCGGCCGCTGGGGCTGATCGGCAGCTCCCTGGGCGGTTTTTTCGCCACGGTGCTGGCCGAGCGCTACGAGCTGCCGGCGGTACTGGTCAATCCGGCGGTGCAGCCCCACGAGCTGGTGGCTGAGATCCTCGGCGTGGAGCAGTGCAACCCCTACAGCGGCCAGCGCTTTACCCTCGATGCCAGCGACCAGCGCGAATTGCAGGCGATGGAAGTGGCCGAGCTGGCCGACCCGGCCCGCTACTGGGTATTGTTGCAGACTGGCGACGAAACCTTGGATTACCGCCGTGCGGCGGCGCGCTACCGCGACTGCCGGCTGACCGTGGAGCCGGGCGGCGACCACCACTTCCAGGGCTTCGAGCGCCACTTGCCGGAGATTCTGAAGTTCTTACAATTGCAGGCTTGGG
>JBFHRT010000552.1:0-2184 GCA_041591575.1 Spongiibacteraceae bacterium | reverse complement strand
AGCGACGTAGGTCCGCATAAGCTTGCGTTGCGGACGTTCGCCGGAAACGCTAAAAAGCGCTTATTCCGGCCTACTATCGGGATCGGAGCCGCAAGCGAGAACCTGAAAATTGCAGGAATCGCCTTAAGTTAATGGCATTGCGGCGCACCCTACGGGGTGTCACTGGCGGACTGGGCTATGTGCGCCAGTTCTGACGCCGCCTCCCCACTGGCGCTTTCAACCTCCCAATAGTAGTGGCGGCGGGCCCGCCAGGGCGCCAGCGCGCGGGTGCCCGCGGGCGACACCAGAAACTGCAGGGCGCCGTGCTCTGCGGTGTTCCACAGGCGGCTGCCCACCCGCGCATAACGCGCCACCACCTCGGCCCGGGGATGGCCGAAGTGGTGCTTGTAACCGGCCGAAAACACCGTGTGCTGTGGGTGCAGGCGGCGCACAAAGGGGGTGCCCGAGGAACTGGTACTGCCGTGGTGCGGCGCTACCAGCACCGCCACCGGCGCCAGCGACGGCAGCAAGGCACGCTCCACCGAGCGCTCGATATCGCCGCTGAGCAGCACCCGCTGCCCGCCGCTGCGAATCTGCAGGACACAGGAGCGGTTGTTGCCCTTGGCCTGCTCCCGCTGCGGGTGCAGCAGCTCGAACTCGACGCCGTCCCAGCTCCAGCGCTGGCCAGCGACGCAGGCGCGGTAGCCGTCCAGCCCAGCCACTGCCTCACCAACTAGGGTGTCGGTAATGGCGATTTCAGCGGCAAAGCGCTCGGCACCGCCGGCATGATCGCCGTCGCCGTGACTGATCAGCAGCCGGTCGAGGCGGCGAATGCGCCGGCTCTGCAGATAAGGCAGCACCACTGCAGTGGCGGTGTCGAAGCGGTCGTTAAACCCCGGACCCAGGTCGTAGACCAGGCTGTGCTGCTCGGTTTCCACCACCACCGCCAGCCCCTGCCCCACATCCAGCACACTGAGCAATAGCTCGCCCGTGCCCGGCTGGGGCGCCGACGCTGCCGGCAGCAGCAGCGGCGCCATCAGCGCCGGGGCCAGCGCGCGGCCGGGCACCGCTCGCGGCGCCAGCCACAGCAGCGAGCCCAGCAGCGCCAGCGCCAGCGCCCAGGGTGCCGGCGGCGGTAGCGCCAAACTGCCCCAGGGCAATGCCGCCAGCCACTGGCAGTAGCGCTGGGCCACCCCCAGCAATGTGTCAGCCAGTTGCCACAGGGCATCGGCCGCGGCCGGGCTCGCGGCATCCACCAGCAGCGCCAGCAGGTTCAGCGGCACCACCGCCAGGCTGTACAGTGGGATGGCCAGCAAATTGGCGGGCAGACTGGTCAGCGACAGCTGCCCGAGGGTCACCACCAACACCGGCAGCAGGCCGATAAACACGGCCCACTGAGCGCGCCAGCTGCCCGCGCCCACTCTTTCACCCACGCCCACGCTGCGCCGGCGACGCCCACCCAGGGCATAGAGCAGCACTGCCACCGCCGCAAAGGACAGCCAGAAGCCGGCACTGTGGCCGGCCAGCGGGTCCAGCAACAGTACCCCCAGCAACGCCAGCCCCAGAAACGGCCAGGGCGAGCTGCGGCGGCGCAGCGTGAACGCCAGCAGCGCCACCAGCGTCATGATCAGTGCACGCTGGGTGGGCAGCGCAAATCCGGCCAGGTAGGCGTAGCCGGTGGCGGCCAACGCGCCGCAACCCGTAGGCAGTAGCATGACCAGCCGCATCACCGGGCCCCGCCACAGACTCAGCAGCCGCGCCAGCAATGCGCCAATAGCCGCCGCCAGCCCGGCGACGATGCCAATATGCAGGCCGGATATGGCCAGCAGGTGAGTGGTGCCGGTGGCGTTGTAATTGCGCCACTGCTCGCGGTCGATGCCGGACTTGTCGCCGACCAGCAAGGCCAGCAGAAATTCGCTGCGCGGCAGCGACTGCAGACGCTGCTGTAGGTACTGCTGTAGCTGTTGTCGCTGCCCCCGCCACCACGGCGCCGGCGCCAGCCGCTGGGCTGGCACCGCCCCCTCGGCACCACTGGCGCTGATATAACCGGTGGCGTGATAACCTCGACTCACCAGCCAGCGGCCGTAATCAAAGCCGGCAGGGTTGGCAAAGCCGCGAGGTCTTCGCAGTTTCACCTGAAAGCGCCAGTGCTCCCCCACCTTTGGCGGCTCACCGCCATACCAGCTCAAACGCACTCGTCGCAGT
>JBFHRT010000551.1:0-2191 GCA_041591575.1 Spongiibacteraceae bacterium | reverse complement strand
GGCTCCGCGGCGAAACACACAGACTTATCCACAGACTTGTGCACCGATTCTGGGGAAAACTTTCTGTCACAAACGACGCGAGCTGTGTATAAAACGTGACAGGGGCTAGCCAACAACCGCCCTATTTCACAAAATACGCCTGAAAACACGGGCCAATTCACAGTACTAGTTCACGTCACCAGATTGCAGTGTCATGGCAGGAAAGGGCAGCAGCGCCTGCCGGAAGCAGGGCTTGGCAGCAGAAGCGGCCAGGCGATTTTTTATCCACAGCGCTTGCAATCGGCGATGTAAGCACTGAACCGCGATGTACTGATAGTGGCCACTCAGGGTTTCGGTGACGGCCGCAGACCGTAGCCTTGCCGTGGCCGCTTTTGATCATAAACTGCTAACAGAAGAGTTCCGCATGACCCATCAAACTGAAGCTGGCGAGGAGTTGCGCTCACGCCTCAATACCGAAACCGCGCGCATTGGCTGGCGCGACCTGCAGCGCTTCTATGCCCAGGGCCAGGTGCTGCTGGTCGACGACCACCTCGACCTAATTGAGGTGGCCGCCAGTGTGGCTGAGGATAAAGCTGAACTGGTGCGTGGCTGGATGGAGGCCAGGCAGCTGTCGCAACCGGACGCCGACTGCGCACAGCAGTGGTACGACGAGGAGCGCCAGTTGTGGGCGGTGGTTGTGGCGCCCTGGGTATTGGTACAGCGCGAGAAGGCCGCAACACACTGACTATGGCTGCAAACACACCGAAAGCCCTCTACCTCAGCGACCTGGAGCAGCAACTGGCGCGGTTGTTGTCGGCCTTTGCCGAAGGCCGCGACGTCTCACCGGCGGATTTTTACGGGGTAGAAGGCATGATGGCCTGTGCCCAGCGCATAGGTCTGGCCGGCGCGGAAGACATCCGCGCGCTGCTGCTGGCCCAGGTGGCCTTGCATCTCGACGAGCAGGCGCTTGAGCTGTATCGCGCCGATAGCGAACCGCGGCTGCATATGCAAATGCGGCGGGCTCCGGTATATCCCTCGACGCGGGACGAATAAAGCGAATACGGGCGCCGGGCAACATTTCAAAAAGGGGCTGCGGGAAAGGATGGGGATGCGCAGAGCGAAAACCTGCATCGGGCCACGGGGGAAATATGTCCGCGTTTGGCGCTGAATGGCGTGAGCTGGAGCAACGCGCCCAGCGCCTCGGGCAGCGCCAGTTGGTGGTATTGAGTGGTACTCAGGCGTGGTGCCGGGAACAGGGGCTGGCCCTCGTTCAGGGCAAGCCTGCCAGCGATATCCTGCTGCTCAGCGACCGCACCCTCGGATTGCTGGAACCCGTTGAGGCTCAGCACCGGCTCGGCACCGAAAGCGGCTTGCTGATTGTCGATGCCTGGGCCAGAGTCGACTGGAATGCTGTGGCCGCGGCCGCCGGCACCTTGCGCGCAGGCGGCCTGATGCTGCTTCTGTGCCCGCCCTTGCACGCCTGGCCAGCCCTGGAAGCCGACGACGACGGCCGTCGCAGCCTGTTTACCGAGCGACTGTGTGCGCTGCTGGCTGCAGACACTGAGGTGGCCGTGCTCAGTGCCGATCAATGCCGGATGCCAGTAAAATCCGAAGTTATGAGCGCTGCCCCGGCGCCGTCGCTGCCCACCGGGGATCAGCAGCAAGCCATGGCAGCTATCGAGCGCGTGGCCTGCGGCCATCGCCGCCGGCCGCTGGTATTGCGCGCCGACCGGGGCCGTGGCAAGAGTGCCGCGCTGGGCATGGCTGCTGCCACGCTTCTGAGTGAGGGCTTTGGCGACATTCTGGTGGCGGGCCCCAACCCGCGCTCCGTGGACATCCTGTTTCAGCATGCCGCACTAACATTGCCGGCGGTACAGCGCCACGGCCTGCGCCTTGAATATGGCGATGCGCAACTGCGTTTCGTACCGCCCGATGTGCTGCTGCGCGAGCGGCCCGAGGCGCGACTGGTGCTGGTGGATGAAGCCGCCGCCATTCCACCGGCACTGCTGCAGCAGATACTCGAGCACTACCCGCGGGTGGTCTTTGCCACCACAGTACACGGCTACGAGGGCACCGGGCGCGGATTCGATGTGCGCTTTCGCGATACCCTCAATCGCCTGACTCCGCAGTGGCGCAACCTGGCCATGCACACGCCCATTCGCTGGCGCGAGGGCGACCCGCTGGAGCGCCTGCTCAGTCAGTGGCTGTTGCT
>JBFHRT010000550.1:0-2193 GCA_041591575.1 Spongiibacteraceae bacterium | reverse complement strand
GTCTTAGAGGAATAAGCATGTCATTCACTGTCATCATCCCGGCGCGCTATGCCTCCACCAGGTTGCCGGGCAAGCCACTGATGACCATCGGCGACGAGCCGATGATCCAGCACGTGTGGCGCCGCGCCAATGCCAGCGATGCCGGCCGCGTGGTCATCGCCACCGAGGACGAGCGTGTCTACGCCACCTGTGAAGAGTTTGGCGCTGAGGTCTGTATGACCGATGCCGGCCACGAATCCGGTACCGATCGCCTGCAGGAAGTGGCCGAGCAGCTGGAGCTGGCCGACAACGAAATTGTGGTCAATGTGCAGGGCGACGAGCCGCTGATTCCGCCCCAGGTAATCAATCAGGTGGCGGTGAACCTGGCCGCCCACCCGCAGGCGGGCATCGCCACCCTGGCTGAACCCATCACCCGTGCTGCCACGGTGTTCGATCCCAATGCGGTCAAGGTGGTGATTGCCGAAGACGGCTATGCCATGTATTTCAGCCGCGCGCCCATCCCCTGGGATCGCGACCATTTCAGCAACGATGACTACCGCGCACTACCCAAGGGTGTGCCGTACTGGCGGCATATCGGCATCTACGCCTACCGTGTGGGTTTTTTGCACCAGTTTGTGGGCTGGGAGCCGGGGCGGCTGGAGAGCTGCGAAAAGCTCGAACAGCTGCGAGCGCTGGAGCAGGGCGTGCGCATCCATGTGGCTAAGGCCGAAGTGACGGTGCCCGCCGGCGTCGACACCCAGGACGATCTGGAAGCCGTGCGCGAGCTGCTGGCGGGAGCGGGTGCGTGAGCACATCGGTGTTGTTTGTCTGCCTGGGTAATATCTGCCGTTCGCCCACGGCGCACGGCATCTTTCAGGCCCTGGTCGACGAGCGCGGCCTGGGCGAGCGCATCACCGTTGATTCTGCCGGCACCGGCGGCTGGCATGTGGGCAAGGCGCCGGACCAGCGCGCTGCGGCTGCCGCCCGGCAGCGCGGTTACGACCTCAGCGCACTGCGCGCGCGCCAGGTCAGCAGCGCCGATTTCGAGCGCTTTGACTATATCCTGGCCATGGATCACGACAACTTCAGTGACCTGCAGGCACTGGCGCCGGCGACGCACTGCGCCCGCTTGCAGCTGTTTCTGGACTACGCCAGCGACCACGACGAGCGCGAAGTGCCCGACCCGTACTACGGGGGCGATGCCGGTTTCGAGCGCGTGCTCGATATGGTCGAAGACGCCGCCCAGGGATTGCTGGCCCATATTCTGGACGGCGAGGCGCGCTGAGTGGAGATTGTTAGCGCGGCCGACCTGCAGCCGCTGAACACGCTGTCGGTGCCAGCCACCGCCGCCCACTATTGCCGTATCGATAGCGCCGCCGATGTGCCCGAGGCCGTCGCCTACAGCGAGCGCCACGGCCTGCCGCGGCTGGTACTGGGCGGCGGCAGCAATATCGTCTTATCCGGCGATTTTGCGGGCCTGGTGATGCACCTGCTGATTGCCGGCATCGAGCCAGAAATCAAGGGTAGCGCAGTGCGGCTGCGGGTGGGCGCCGGCGAAAACTGGGATGCACTGGTGCGCCAATGCCTGTCCCGGGGCTGGTACGGACTGGAAAACCTGATCGCCATCCCCGGCCATGTCGGCGCCGCGCCCATTCAGAATATTGGCGCTTACGGTGTCGAGCTGAGTTCGGTACTGGACAGCGTCGAGGGCTGGCACCTGCCCAGCGGTGAATTCCGCCGCCTGAGCCGGGACGACTGCCAGCTGGCCTACCGCGATTCCATCTTCAAGCATGCGCTGCGCGATGCCTTCGTCATCACCCACGTCAACCTGTGCCTGAGCACCGAGCCCAGGGTCAATACCGGCTACCAGGCGCTGGCGGCGGCGCTGCCGGCCGATCGCGAGCCTACACCGCAGCTGGTGGCCGATACCGTTGCCGCGGTGCGCGCCAGCAAACTGCCTGACCCGGCGCACACCCCCAATGTTGGCAGCTTTTTCAAAAACCCCATCGTCTCCGCGGCGCGCCACGAGGCGCTGCGCGCCGAACATCCGGCGCTGCCGGCCTGGCCCATGGCCGATGGCCGCGCCAAGCTTGCCGCCGGCTGGCTGGTGGAGCAGACTGGCTGGAAGGGCAAGCGCCGCGGCGCGGTGGGTGTGCATGAGCGCCAGTCGTTGGTATTGGTCAACTACCAGCAGGCCAGTGGCGGCGAGGTGCT
>JBFHRT010000549.1:0-2195 GCA_041591575.1 Spongiibacteraceae bacterium | reverse complement strand
GGCGAGATCAGGGTGACGCCGGGCACGGAATAGCGCAGGCGCGCGATCAGATCGTTGACCTTGCCGCCCGGCAGCTGGCCACCCACACCGGGCTTGGCGCCCTGAGCCACCTTGATCTGCAGCACTTCTGCATTGACCAGGTAGTGCGGGGTGACGCCGAAGCGGCCGGAGGCCACCTGCTTGATCTTGGAGCTGCGCTCGGTGCCGTAGCGAGCCGGGTCTTCACCGCCCTCACCGGAGTTGGAGCGCGCGCCGAGGCGGTTCATCGCCGCGGCCAAGGCCTCGTGGGCCTCGGGGCTGAGCGCGCCCAGCGACATGCCGGCGGAATCGAAGCGCGGCAGAATTTTCTCGATGGGCTCGACTTCATCCAGCGGGATCGGCTTAGCATCGGCGCTGATACCGAACATATCGCGCAGGGTGGCCACCGGGCGGTTGTTGACCTGGGTGGCGTAGCGCTTCCACTGGGCGTAGTCACCGCTCTGCACCGCGTCCTGCAGCGCCTGGACGACGTCAGGGTTGAAGCTGTGGTATTCGCGGCCGTGTACGTACTTGAGCAGGCCGCCCTGGTCGATGGGCTTGCGTGCGATCCAGGCGTTCTTGGCCAGGGTCTCGGCGTCGCTCTGCAACAATTTGAAGTCGGCGCCCTGAATACGGCTGGCGGTGCCCTTGAAGCAGCGGTTGACCACGTCGTCGTGCAGGCCGACGATTTCGAACAGCTGGGCGCCGCGGTAAGAGGCGATGGTGGAGATGCCCATCTTGGACAGGATCTTCAGCAGGCCCTTGTTGATGCCCTTGCGGTAGGCGGTGTGCACCTGCTGCTGCTCGCCCAGCAGTTCGCCGGTCTTGAGCATGTCGCTGAGCACGCTGTAGGCCATGTAGGGGTACACAGCAGTCGCGCCGAAGCCGAACAAACAGGCCATCTGGTGCGAGTCGCGGGCGGAGCCGCTCTCCACCACGATATTGGCGTCGCAGCGCAGGCCCTGCTTGATCAGGTGGTGGTGCACCGCACCGGTGGCCAGCAGGCTGTGTACCGACAGCTTGCCGGGCTCCAGATTGCGGTCGCTGAGCATCAGAATGGTCTTGCCAGCGCGCACCGCCGCCTCGGCCTTTTCCGCCACGGCAATGGTCGCCTGCTCGAGGTCAGTCTCGGCGGGGTCGTAGCAGAGGTTGATGAACTCGATGGCAAACTTGGGATCGTTGAGTTCGATCAGGCGCTGGAACTTGTCCGGCGACAGCACCGGCGAGGTCAGGATCAGGCGCTCGGCGTGATCTGCAGTCTCCTCGAACACGTTCTTCTCGCGGCCCAGACAGGTCTCCAGGCTCATCACGATGGCTTCGCGCAGCGGGTCGATCGGCGGGTTGGTCACCTGCGCGAACTTCTGGCGGAAGTAATCGTAGAGCGAGCGCTGCTGGCGCGACAGTACCGCCATGGGGGTGTCGTCACCCATGGAGCCAACGGCTTCGTTGCCGGACTCGGCCAGCGGGCGCAGTACTTCCTCGCGCTCCTCGAAGCTGACCTGGAAATACTTCTGGAAGGCCTTGAGGTTGTCGCCGGCCACCAGGTCGGGCACCAGGTCGGACGACAGCGAGGACTCCAGCCGGGTGGCGTGGTCGCGCAGCCACTGCTTGTAGGGCTGACGGGTCTTCAGGCGCTGGTCGACCTCGGCGGTGTGCAGTACTTCGCCGGTCTCGGTGTCCACCGCCAGGATCTGGCCGGGGCCGACGCGGCCCTTGGCCACCACGTCCTCGGGCTTGTAGTCATAGGTGCCGATTTCGGAGGCCAGCGTGATAAAGCCATCTTTGGTGATGACCCAGCGCGCCGGGCGCAGGCCGTTGCGATCCAACAAACAGACGGCGTAGCGGCCATCGGTGAGTACCAGGCCGGCGGGGCCGTCCCAGGCCTCCATGTGCATGGAGTTGTACTCGTAAAACGCCTTGAGGTCGGCGTCCATGTGCTCGATGTTCTGCCAGGCCGGCGGAATCAGCATACGCACGGCACGGAACAGGTCCATACCGCCGGCCAGCAGCAGTTCCAGCATATTGTCCATGCTGGAGGAGTCGGAACCGGTGCGGTTGACCAGCGGCGCCAGCTCCTGCACGTCGGGCAGCAGTGGGCTGTCGAACTTGGCGGCGCGCGCCTCAGCCCAGTTGCGGTTACCCTCAATGGTGTTGATCTCACCGTTGTGGGCCAGCAT
>JBFHRT010000548.1:0-2195 GCA_041591575.1 Spongiibacteraceae bacterium | reverse complement strand
GCACCATCGGCGTCGATGTCGATGCCGAGAATGCCCGCCGAGCGCGCCACGATGTGGGCCAGGTCGTCGACCGCGTAAAATTCCAGGCGCTGGACGATGCCGAAGCGGTCGCGCAGCGGCGAGGTCAGCAGGCCGGCGCGGGTGGTGGCCCCCACCAGGGTAAAGGGGGGCAGATCCAGCTTGATGGAGCGCGCTGCCGGCCCCTCGCCGATCATGATATCGAGCTGGTAGTCCTCCATCGCCGGGTACAGCACCTCCTCGATATGGGGGCTGAGGCGGTGGATCTCGTCGATAAACAGCACATCACCGGGTTCGAGATTGGTCATCAGCGCGGCCAGGTCACCGGCCTTCTCCAGCACCGGGCCAGAGGTGGTCTTCAGCGACACCCCCATCTCGTTGGCGAGGATACTGGCCAGGGTGGTCTTGCCCAGCCCGGGTGGGCCGAAGATCAGGGTATGGTCCAGCGGCTCGCTGCGGCCGCGGGCGGCGCTGACGAAAATCTCCATCTGCTCGCGCACGGCGCTCTGACCGACGTAGTCGGCCAGGCTCTTGGGGCGGATGGCGCGGTCAACGCCCTCGTCGGCGACATCGGTCTGCTCGGGCGCCACCAGGCGGTCGGTTTCGATCATGGCGGTTTTGGGGTGCTTCGTTAGCGGTTTATGGGCTGCATTCGGCGCAGGCGCTCTGTTCCAGCTGCGGCCGGGCCGGACGTACCCACGGCACTCGCTGCGCTCGCGGGGCAGGCTCTCGGAAGTCGGACGTCGGACGCCAAACGCGCATGATACCCGATTTGTGCTGCTCCGTAGGGTGCGCCGTGCGCACCATGGAGATCATGGAGATAAGGCAGAGCACAGCGCAGCCTACAGGGTCGTGGTTTTTAGCGTCCGGCTGCCGACCTCAGACCTCCGACCGCTTTACCGCATCATGCCCTTGAGCGCCTGACGGATCAGCTCCTCACTGCTGAGGCCGTCGCCGTCGACCGCGGCAATGGCACGGGCCGCCTCTGGCGGCTTGTAGCCCAGCGCGATCAGCGCCGCTTCGGCTTCGGCCAGTGCATCCTGCGCACCGTTGACCTTTGCCGCCGGAGCCGCTGTGCCCGCCGGCAGCCGCCAGTCCTTGAGGCGGTCGCGCATCTCGATCAGCAGCCGCTCGGCGGTCTTCTTGCCAACACCGGGCACCCGCACCAGGGAGGCGCTGTCGCCATCGCGTACGCAGCGCACAAAGTCGTCGCTGTCGATGCCGGACATGATCGCCAGCGCCAGCTTGGGGCCGACGCCGTTAACCTTGATCAGGTCGCGAAACAGCTGCCGACTCTGGCGGTCAGCAAAACCAAACAGCTGCTGGGCATCCTCGCGCACGGCGAAATGGGTGTACAGCACCACCTCACTACCCAGCGCCGGCAGCTGGTACAGGGTGGTCATCGGCACCATCACCTCGTAGCCGACACCGCCTACCTCCAGCAGCAGATCCGGTGCCTGTTTTTCCACTAAGGTGCCGCGCAAGCGTCCAATCATCGTCAATTCCGTCAGTCGGTTATTTCAGCGCCCTGTTACTTCAAGCGGCCGCGACGCATGCGCCCGCGGATGGCCGCATCGTTCATGCCCGCCAGGCTGCGGCGGGTATTGGCGTGGCACAGCGCCGCCGCCAGCGCGTCGGCGGCGTCTTCCTGGGGCGCCGCCGGCAGCCGCAGCAGGGTTTTCACCATATGCTGCACCTGCTCCTTGTCGGCGGCGCCGGTGCCCACCACCGCCTGTTTGATCTGTCGCGCGGTGTACTCCGACACCGACAGGCCGCGCTGCACGCAGGCCACCACGGCGGCGCCGCGGGCCTGGCCCAGCTTCAACGCCGAGCCGGCGCTCTTGGCCATAAACACCTCTTCCACCGCCGCCTCCACCGGGCCATGCTCGGCGATCAGGCTGTCGATGGATTCAAAGATGATGCCCAGGCGCGGCGGCAGCGCCCCCTCGGGCAGGCGGATGACACCACTGCTGACATAGCGCTGGCGACCGCCCAGGCATTCGATGATGCCAAAGCCGGTCTTGCGCGAGCCGGGGTCGATGCCGAGGATCAGGGTCATGGTGGAGCCGGTAGTTATTGTCGGGACATTATGCCCGAATGCGGCGGCGGGGATAATGCTTGTAACTGCGCCCCTATGTAGGTGCGGCTTTAGCCGCACAACGGCAGGGCACATAACG
>JBFHRT010000547.1:0-2198 GCA_041591575.1 Spongiibacteraceae bacterium | reverse complement strand
GCATGCTGTCCTTCCACTTCCTGCGCCAGAAGACCGCCACGCTGGGCCCCAGCCTGCTGTCGCGGCCGCAGATGATCAATGCGGTGTTGCGTCGCCAGCCGGTGCGCGAGGCCATTGCTGCCGAGTGCGAGCGCGAGGGCATCACCCGGGAGCAGGCGCGCAAGCGCGCCCGCCAGATGGCAGAGGAAGTGGCGGCCAATTTCGATGTGCGCGCACTGCGCTTTCTGGACATCGTGCTCAGCTGGGTGTTCAGCCGCCTGTTTTCCGGTATTCAGGTGCGTTTTGTCGATCGCCTGCGGCGGGCGGCGAATAATTACCATGTGATCTACATGCCCTCGCACCGCAGCCACCTGGACTATCTGCTGATCTCCTACACCCTGTACTGGCAGGGGCTGGTGCCGCCGCATATCGCCGCCGGCGTCAATCTCAACTTCTGGCCGGTGGGCGGCCTGCTGCGTCGCGGCGGTGCTTTCTATATCCGCCGCAGTTTTGCCGGCCAGGCGCTGTATTCGGCGGTGTTCCGCAGTTACTTGGACCTGCTGATGGGGCGTGGTTATCCAGTGGAGTTCTTTCCCGAGGGCGGGCGCTCGCGCACTGGCCGCCTGTTGCCGCCGAAGAAGGGCATGCTGGCGATGGTGGTGGAGAGCTTTCTGCAACAGCCCAGTCGCCCCGCCGCGCTGGTGCCGGTGTATGTGGGCTATGACAAGCTGGTGGAGAGCGGCTCCTATGTGAAAGAGCTGCGCGGCGCCTCCAAGAAAAAGGAATCTGCCGGCGAATTGCTCAAGGCGCGCAAGATCTTCGACAGCTCTTACGGCAGTCCCTACGTCGCCTTCGGGCAGCCGCTGGTGCTGGCCGAGGAGCTCAACCGGCTGCAGCCCGAATGGCGCCAGCGTTGGCAGCGCGGTGAGCGCGACTGGTTGCCGGCGGTGATCGACGCCCTGGCCCAGACCAATATGGAACGCATCAATCAGGCGGTGGTGGTCAATCCTATCGGCCTGGTGGCGATGATTCTGCTGGCCAGCCCGCAGATGGCGCTGGCGGAGAACGAGCTGCTGGAGCAGATTGAGCGCTTTCTGGCGCTGCTGCGCCAGTGCCCCTACAGCGCCGACATGAGCCTGCCCGAGGGCTCGGCCCAGGAGATCTTTGAGCAGGCGGCGCGCACCGCAGGCCTGTCGCGCATCGACCATGACTGGGGTCCCATCGTCACCGTGACCGGCAACCAGGCGGTGATGCTGACCTACTACCGCAATGCGGTGATGCACGTGCTGGCGCTGCCCTCGCTGATCGCGCGCTTTTTCCGCCACGCTGAGCGCGTGGACGAGGCCACCCTGCGCGAGCACAGTGCCGCACTCTATCCCTTCCTCAAGCGCGAGCTGTTCCTGCACCTGCCGCAGGATCAGGTCGACGGTCATATCGGCGAGCTGCTGGACGGTTTTGTGGCCCAGGGCCTGCTCAGCCGCGGTGACGACGGTGTGCTGTTGCGCCCAGAGGTGGGCACCACCGAATACACCGCGCTGATCGGCCTCGGTCGTATCCTGCGCGAGACCTTTGAACGCTATACCATGACCAGCCTGCTGCTGGTGCGGGAAATGGCGCGTGAGCCCATTGCCCGCAGCGATATCGAGCGCCAGGTGACACAGATGGCCCAGCGCCTGGCCATACTCAGCGGTCGCGAGGCACCGGAGTATTTCGATAAAACCCTGTTCCGCGGCTATCTGGACTGCCTGATCGAGCAGGAGCTGTTGCGCACCGAGGCCCAGAACGAGGGTGTCTGCATCCGCGTCGACCCGCGCTTGCAGACCCTGGCCGAACACTGGGTGTCGCTGCTGGGGCCCAGCGTACAGCAGGGCATGCAACAGCTGTTAAGCACCCCCGTGCCGGCACCGGTGGACTCGGCCGCCAGCAACTGATGGCGGCGCGGCGGAAGCGGGTCATGTGGTTTCGCAGCTCTGCCGCCGCGCTGCTTGCGACCTTTGCGCTGCTCAGCGGCGCAGCGGAACTGCCGCTCAGCGAATTCCACCAGGGTAGTCTGCGCGGCTGGGAGCGCCGCGACTTCGCCGCAGAGACCCGCTACGCCTTGGTGGATATCGACGGTCGCAGCGCCCTGCGCGCCGACAGTGTAGCCGCCGCGTCGGCGCTGTATCGCCGGCAGCGGGTGGATCTTCAGGTCACCCCCTTTCTCAACTGGTCCTGGCGGG
>JBFHRT010000546.1:0-2211 GCA_041591575.1 Spongiibacteraceae bacterium | reverse complement strand
CGGCCCCGTGTCGCAGCCCTGGCTGGTGGACCGGCTGCTGCGCAATCTGCTGGTGGACATCACCGGCAACACCCACCGCGCCGAATTCTGCATCGACAAACTGGATTCGCCCGACAGCCCCGGCGGCCGCCAGGGCCTGCTGGAGTTTCGCGGCTTTGAAATGCCGCCGCACCCGCGCATGGCACTGGTACAGCTGCTGTTGCTGCGCTGCCTGGTGGCGCGCTTCTGGCGCAGCCCCTACCACAAACCGCTGGTGCGCTGGGGCACCGCGCTGCACGACCGCTTTATGCTGCCCCACTATGTGTGGGCCGATATTCGCGAGGTGGTGCAGGACCTCAATGACGCCGGCCTGCCCTTCCAGCGCGAGTGGCTGGCACCCTTTGAAGAGTTTCGCTACCCCCATTTTGGCCGCGTGCAACTGGGCGACATCAGTCTGGAACTGCGCTGGGCCATCGAGCCCTGGCACGTGCTGGGCGAGGAAATCAGCAGTTTCGGCACCGCCCGCTACGTGGACTCCTCGGTGGAGCGCGTGCAGGTGAAGCTGTGCGGCCTCACCGACGGCCGCTATGTGCTGGCCTGCAACGGCCGCCGGGTGCCGCTGCAGGCCACCGGCAGCAAGGGCGAATACGTGGCCGGGGTGCGCTACAAGGCCTGGCAGCCGCCGTCGGCGCTGCACCCCACCGTCGGCAAACACCCGCCGCTGGTGTTTGACCTGATCGACAGCTGGAACGGCCTCTCCATCGGCGGCTGCCGCTACCACGTCACCCACCCCGGCGGGCGCCACTACGAACGCTTTCCGGTCAACGCGCTGGAGGCCGAGTCACGCCGGGTCAACCGCTTCTGGCACCACGGTTACAACCCCGAGCCGCTGGAGCCGCTGCCAGCCTTCAACGCCATCCGCGAGTTTTTCCCCGACCAGCACCCACCGCGGCCGCTGGCACCGCCACCGGAGGAACCCGAACACGAATACCCCTACACCCTGGACCTGCGCCGGAGGCCGTCGTGAGCACCGCCGTACACACCCGCGCGCCGCGGCGACCTGGGCGGCCTTGCGCTAACCTGATAGGCAGAGCACGGGCGAAGCCCAGGCAAGCGCCCACCAATTCCGGGGCCACCATCAGCCGTGAGTATCAGCAATTATGAACAGCGGTGAGCAGGAGGCAGTCAGCCCCCTCAGCTACCGCCCTGCGGGCGGCGGCTACGACGAAATGTCGCAGCCCGATGGCACCGTGCGCCCGCATTGGGAATACCTGATGCACAGCCTCAATGCCATGGGCGCCGGCGCCCTGGTCGACCGCCACCAGAAAGCCACCCGTATCCTGCGCGACGACGGCGCCACCTATAACATCGACTCCGACCCCTCCTTCAGCCAGACCTGGCAACTGGACCCGGTGCCGCTGCTGATCGGCAGCGAAGAGTGGAATCAGGTGGAAACCGGCCTGCGCGAGCGCGCCGAGCTGCTCAACCTGTTGCTGAGCGATATATACGGCCCGCGCGAGGTGCTGAAATACGGCATCATCCCACCCGAATTATTGTTCAGCCACAGCGGCTACCTGCGCCCCTGTTACGACGTCAAGCTGCCGGGCGAGCACCAGCTGATCAACTACGCCGCCGATCTGGTGCGCGACAGCGACGGCGAGTTCTGCGTGATCGCCGACCGCAGCCAGGCGCCCTCCGGCGACGGCTATGCGCTGGAGAACCGCACGGTGATCTCGCGCATCCTGCCCAGCCTGTTCCGCGACAGCCAGGTGCACCGGCTGTCGCTGTTCTTTCGCAACCTGCGCCGCAAGCTGGGCGAGCTGTCACCCGGCGGCGACCTGCCGCGGGTGGTGGTGCTCACCCCCGGCCCCTACAGCAAGAACTATTTCGAACAGGTGTACCTGGCCAACTACCTGGGTTACCCGCTGGTGCAGGGCGCTGACCTCACCGTGCGCAACGGCTATCTGTGGATGAAATCACTAGACGGTCTCAGCCGCGTCGACGTGGTGCTGCGGCGGGTGGAAGACGCCATGTGCGACCCCGTAGAGCTGCGCGGCGACTCTGTATTGGGTGTGCCAGGCATGCTGGAAATCGCCCGCGCGGGCCGCGTCAGCATCGTCAACCCGCTGGGCTCTGGAGTGATGGAAAACGCCAGCTTCAGCAAGTACCTGCCCGCTATTGGTAAGCATTTTCTCGGCCGCGAGCCTCGCCTGCGCTCAGCGCAGTGCTGGT
>JBFHRT010000545.1:0-2211 GCA_041591575.1 Spongiibacteraceae bacterium | reverse complement strand
CTTGTAGCGCACCCCGGCCACGTATTCGCCCTTGCTGCCGGTGGCCTGCAGCGGCACCCGGCGGCCGTTGCAGGCCAGCACATAGCGGCCGTCGGTGAGGCCGCACAGTTTCACCTGTACGCGCTCCACCGAGGAGTCGACGTATCGGGCGGTGCCGAAACTGCTGATTTCCTCGCCCAGCACGTGCCAGGGCTCGATGGCCCAGCGCAGCTCCAGGCTGATGTCGCCCAGTTGCACGCGGCCAAAATGGGGGTAGCGAAACTCTTCAAAGGGGGCCAGCCACTCGAGCTGGAAGGGCAGGCCGGCGTCGTTGAGGTCCTGCACCACCTCGCGAATATCGGCCCACACATAGTGGGGCAGCATAAAGCGGTCGTGCAGCGCGGTGCCCCAGCGCACCAGCGGCTTGTGGTAGGGGCTGCGCCAGAAGCGCGCCACCAGGCAGCGCAGCAACAGCAGCTGCACCAGGGCCATGCGCGGGTGCGGCGGCATTTCAAAGCCGCGAAACTCCAGCAGGCCCTGGCGGCCGCCGGGGCTGTCGGGCGAATACAGTTTGTCGATGCAGAATTCGGCGCGGTGGGTGTTGCCGGTGATGTCCACCAGCAGATTGCGCAGCAGCCGGTCCACCAGCCAGGGCTGCGATACGGGGCCGTCGGGCATTTCGCGAAAGGCGGTTTCCAGCTCGTAGAGGTATTCGTCGCGACCCTCGTCTACCCGCGGTGCCTGACTGGTGGGGCCGATAAACAGGCTGGAAAACAGGTACGACAGGCCCGGGTGGTGTTGCCAGTAACAGACCAGGCTACGCAGCAGGTCGGGGCGGCGCAGCAGCGGGCTGTCGGCGGGGCTGGCACCACCCAGGGTGACGTGGTTGCCGCCGCCGGTGCCGGTGTGGCGGCCGTCGAGCATGAATTTTTCGGTGCCCAGCCGGCACAGATGCGCCTGCTCGTACAGGGTTTCGGTGGTGGCGACCAGCTCGCGCCAGCTGTGAGCGGGGTGGATGTTGACCTCGATGACGCCGGGGTCGGGGGTGACCTGCAGCCGCAGCAGGCGGTTGTCGCGCGGTGGCTCGTAGCCCTCCAGCACCACCGGCAGCGCCAGTTCGGCGGCGCAGCGCTCGATGGCCTCCACCAGCAGCACGTAATGTTCCAGCTGTTGCAGCGGCGGCAGGAACACATGCAGCTTGCCGTCGCGGGCCTCGATGCACAGCGCGGTGCGGATCACCGCCACGGTTTCGCCGGCCGCCGGCTGCTGTGAGGCTTGCGCGCGCTGCGGATTGACCGCCTGTTCATGGGGTTTCGACAGCTGGGCCGACAGCGGCGCCACGGCGGCGCTCAGCGGCGGCTGGGTCTCGAAGGGGTCGCGCGCCGGCGGCGGTTTTTCCGCGGTGGCCGGCAGCGAATCCAGCGGCAGCCGAAGTCCCAGTGGCGAGTCACCGGGCGTCAGCACCAGCTGCTCGCGGCGCAGCGGCCAGGGCGAGCTGCGCCAGCGGCGGCCGATGTCGTCCCAGGCCAGCGGCAGCACAAAGCCGCTGGCCTGGTTGAGGCCCCGCGCCAGTAGCCTGGCCAGGCGCTGGCGCTCCAGCGGGTCGTCCAGTTCGGCGCGCAGCGGGTCGCAGTCGGCGGGCAGCGACTGTTCCTTCCACAGGTAGTAGAGGGCGTCTTCATAGGCGGGGATCAGCTGCGCCGGCTCGAGCTGCAGCGCGCGGCACAGCTGGCCCCCGAAGCGCTCGGCGTCGGCCAGGCCGTGGCCGTAGTCGCGGTCCACCCGCGCCAGCCACTGCGGGTCGCGCCACAGTGCCTCGCCGTCGGCGCGCCAGAAGCAGCCCAGCGCCCAGCGCGGCAGCTCTTCGCCCGGGTACCACTTGCCCTGGCCGTAGTGCAGCGCACCCTGAGGCGCGAACTGTTCACGCAGGCGCAGCAGCAGCTCCTTGGCCAGGCGCAGCTTGTGTCGGCCCAGGGCTTCGGTATTCCACTCCGGCCCGTCCATATCGTCGATGGAGACAAAGGTGGGTTCGCCGCCCATGGTCAGGCGCACGTCCATGGCCTGCAGCTGGCTGTCTACCGCATCCCCCAGCGCGTTGATGCCGATCCACTGGTCGTTGCTATAGGGCTTGGTGACCCGTGGGTCCTCGTGGATGCGCTGCACTGTGTTGCTGAAGCTGAAGTCCACTTCGCACTTGTCGGTGGCGCCGGCGATGGGGGCCGCCGAGCTGGG
>JBFHRT010000544.1:0-2212 GCA_041591575.1 Spongiibacteraceae bacterium | reverse complement strand
TCACCGTTGAGGAAGGCCAGAGCCTGCACAACGAGCTGGACGTGGTTGAGGGCATGCAGTTCGACCGCGGTTACCTGTCGCCGTACTTCGTCACCAACACCGAGAACATGAGCGCCGAGCTGGAAAGCCCGTTCATCCTGCTGGTCGACAAGAAAATCTCCAACATCCGCGAACTGCTGCCGCTGCTGGAGCAGGTAGCCAAGTCCAGCCGTCCGCTGGTGATCGTGGCTGAGGACGTGGAAGGCGAAGCGCTGGCTACTCTGGTGGTCAACAACATGCGCGGCATCGTTAAAGTCGCTGCCTGTAAAGCGCCGGGCTTCGGCGACCGCCGCAAGGCCATGCTGCAGGACATCGCTATCCTCACCGGCGGTACCGTTATCGCTGAAGAGATCGGCCTGGACCTGGAAAACGCCACTCTGGAGCACCTGGGCAGCGCCAAGCGTGTGACCATGGACAAGGAAAACACCACCATCGTTGATGGCGCCGGCAACCACGCTGACATCGAGGCGCGGGTGAAGGAAGTTCGCGTCCAGATCGAAAACACCAGCTCCGACTACGATCGTGAGAAGCTGCAAGAGCGTGTGGCCAAGCTGGCCGGCGGTGTTGCCGTGATCAAGGTGGGTGCTGCCACTGAAGTGGAAATGAAAGAGAAGAAGGCTCGCGTTGAAGACGCACTGCACGCTACCCGCGCCGCGGTTGAGGAAGGCGTGGTACCCGGTGGCGGTGTGGCACTGATCCGTGCCGTTGGCGCGATCAAGGACCTGCAGGGCGACAACGAAGACCAGACCGCCGGCATCAATGCCGCCCTGCGCGCGATGGAAGGTCCGATGCGTCAGATCGTCACCAACGCCGGTGACGAGGCTTCCGTGGTACTGGAAAAAGTGCGCAACGGCGAAGGCAACTTTGGCTACAACGCCGCCACCGGCGAGTACGGCGACATGATGGAAATGGGTATTCTCGACCCGGCCAAAGTGACTCGCAGCGCGCTGCAGGCTGCTGGCTCTGTTGCCGGCCTGCTGATCACCACCGAGTGCATGGTGGCCGAGGCGCCGGAAGACAAGGCTGCCCCGGCAATGCCGGACATGGGTGGTATGGGCGGCATGGGTGGCATGGGCGGCATGATGTAAGCCCAAGTCCCAGCCCGCAGCGTCAACAACTGTTGGCGCTGCAGCGCTCAACAAAAAGCCCCGGCCTTGCCGGGGCTTTTTGTTTTCTGGCGACTGGCTGGCGGGCTAGGAGGCGCGTTAAGTGGCTGTTAAGCTTGAGCCAGTACACTGTATACAGTGAGAACTCGCGCTAACGAGGAGTGAAATATGCGTTTTATCAAGCTTGTGCCGGTGTTGCTGGTGACCCTGCTGGCGGCCTGTGCCTCGCAGACAGACTACAAACCGGCTGATCGCCGCGGCGGCTACGGCTACACCGAGACTCAGCTCACCGACAATCGTTATCGCGTCACCTTTACCGGCAATGCCAGCACCCCGCGCGAGACCGTGGCCGATTTCGCCCTGCTGCGCGCCGCCGAGCTGACGCTTCAGAACGGTTACGACTGGTTCAAGCTGGTCGACCGCGAAACTGACAAGAAAACCCGCACCACCATGGTAGATACCGGTGTCGGCGTAGGTCATCACCATTCCAGCGTCTACCGCCGCTGCGGGCTGCTGACCTGTGACACGGTGGTCACTCACAGCGGTCACCACGGCGGTGGCGGGGTGGTGTCTGGCTCCACCCGCTCATCCTACTCCTCGGCTATCGAGATCGTGATGGGCAAAGACCCCATGCCCGAGGATGTGGAGACCTACGACGCCCAGCAGCTGGCCGCGACCTTGCGCCGCTGGATGTCTACCGCGAAATAAGCGCTGGTTGTCGAGAAAAAAGGCCGGGCTGCACAGCAGTCCGGCCTTTTTTATATGCAGCGTGAAAGGGGGCGCTGTTGTAAGTGCGGCTTCAGCCGCACACCGCACATGCGGGTATTCCATGTGCGGATAAATCCGCACCTACAGGTTTTCCGAGCAATGACCTGGATTCGCGGTTGCGTAGGGTGCGCCGCAATGCCATTAACTTAAGCCCTAACCGACCGTTTTATAAGCCATTTTGTAGCGTGTTCGCCGTATGGCTTTGGTATTTCGCGGGAACGCCCGGTTCTTGCGCATGGCATGCGTCGCACTTGCGGCCAGCCGCAGTAACTGAGGCAACTCTTTTGCTGTCCACAGCC
>JBFHRT010000543.1:0-2212 GCA_041591575.1 Spongiibacteraceae bacterium | reverse complement strand
TCCTGTGACCTGAGTTGTACCCCGCAAGAGCCGACTTTCAGGCAGATGGCACACGATATGATCGGCGCCATCAAGTTTCCGGTGCTACACGCCGCCATGCTGGTATTTGCTGTTCAGTTGCTTCGCACTGGTCGCGGCCGCAGCTTTGCCTATAGCTCGGTACTGCTGTTTGCGATGGCGGGTGTGCTGCTGGTGCTGTTTGTCATGTCGCTGCCAGAGCGTGCGTTGACCGGGGTTTTTCAGCGCCTGTTTATCGCTGTGATGTATCTGTGGCTGGCGGCGCTGGCGCTGAAGCTGGAGCCGATGCTGCAAGCGCAATTGCCCGTCCGCGGCTGAAACCGGCAAGAAGGCCTAGTCAGCCGCTCTTGTGTGCGCCAGTCGTTGTCTGATCTGTGCTGGCGCGCCTTGTCATGGCGCCGAACGGTGTTTCATTCGCAGTAGCCGCAAAAGGCAACTGTGGGTTTTCCACAATTGACAGCACCAGCAGCTCGTTTGAGTCTGGAGGATGTCGCAAGCCAAACCCCGTCGCAACCGCGGCGGGACAGCGGCAGGCCCCGAAGCGATGTACGAGTGTGCGATGACGAAAAATAATGTACTGGCGGCTATTCCACTGGCGGCGCTGATGCTCGACCGGAACGATAAAGTGGTGGCGGCCAATGTGGCGGCAGTCGAGCTGCTGGGTGCGGATCCCAGCGGCGCGGCGTTTGCGGAGTTTGCGCCCGAGGGATTGGCGTCGCAGCGGCTGCGCCGGAGCGACGGCCGCGCCTGTGAAGTGGCGCTGCACGCCGGGCCGCCAGCGTCTGGCGATCAGGCGCGCCTGGTATTACTGGCCGATACCAGCCACGAACACCGGGTGTCGTGCCAGCTGGCCGATGCCGAGCGCATCGCCCGAATCGGCATCTGGGAATGGAATATCATTGAAAACCGGGTGACCTGGTCCGACGAGGCCTTTCGTCTGTTTGGCGTGGACCCGTCGATCGAGCCGAGTTATGCGCTGTGGCTGGAATCCATCCACCCGGATGATCGAGAGTGGGTCAATGACTTTGTCAGCAAGGCGCTGGCCGATCGCCGCGATTACGACTTCCGCCACCGCGCCCTGCACCCCGATGGCAGCGTGATTCACGTACACTGCCGCGGCCAGGTGGTACTGGACGAACAGGGCGAGCCGCTGCGGTTGGTGGGCGTTAGCCGCGATGTCACCGAAGAGGTGGCGCTGGCCAGCGAACGCGAGGCGGTGTTGAGCTCAGCCGCCGAGGGCATCTGCGGCATCGATCCCTCGGGCAGGGTATGTTTCGCCAATCCGGCCGCCGCCGAGCTGCTCAACAGTAGCGTGGCCGCACTGGACGGCACGCTGTTTGAGCAGCGAGTGCTTGAGTGTGAAGAGGGGCCCAGCGCCGTGGCCGATGCCATTGCCGACGGCACCGCGGTGCGCTGCGAGCGCGCGGTGTTTCGCACCGACGACGGTTGCGAGCTGCCGGTGGCCTTTCACCTGAGCAAGCCCGCCGAGGGCGTGGCGGTGTTGTGCTTTTCCGATGCCAGCGAGCGCCGCCACTATGAAACCCAGCTGCGCTTCCTGGCCGATCACGACGCCCTCACCGGCCTCTACAACCGCCGCCGCTTCGAAGAGGAAGTGAGCGCGCAGGTGGACTACGCCGCCCGCTACGGCGGTTCGGTAGCGGTGCTGGTGATTGACCTTGACCACTTCAAGGACATCAACGATACCTCCGGCCACGGCAGCGGTGACGAGCTGATCAAGAACACCGCCCGCCTGCTTCGCGCCCAGCTGCGCCCGGGCGATGTGGTGGCGCGCCTGGGTGGTGACGAATTTGCCATGCTGATGCCCGCTGTCGACGCGGAACGGGCCGCGGCGGCGGCGGAGCAGCTGCGCGCAACGCTGGAGGCCCAGACCCTGCTGGTTGGCGGCCGCCGGGTGCATATGACTGCCTCCATCGGCGTGGCCACGGCGCACGGCAGCGACGGTGCCGACCAGCACCTGCTGGCAGACGCCGATGTGGCCATGTACGCGGCCAAGGAGGCCGGCCGCAACCGCGTCAACGTCTACCACAGTGCCGGCGGCCACAAGGAACAGATGGAACAGCGCCTGACCTGGATTGCGCGCATCCGCCAGGCGCTGGACCGGCGCCAGTTCGTGCTCTTTGCCCAGCCCATTGTGCCGGTTCGCGGCGAGTCCGATGGCCAGTGCTACGAGCTG
>JBFHRT010000542.1:0-2217 GCA_041591575.1 Spongiibacteraceae bacterium | reverse complement strand
TCGTAGGCGTAGTCCACACTGAAGCTGTCGTTCACGTCCCAGCGCAGGGCGCCGCGGAAGGCCTGCTTGTCTTCCTCGGAGAAGTCGCGGCTGCCGTTGACGTTGTCCACCCAGCCATTATGACTGGACTCGGCATAGCTCAGTTTGGCGCTGAGGCCGGCAAACTCGGGAGTATCGAGCTGGGTCAGCGATTTCCAGTGGCCGCGGTTGCCATTGCTGTAGACCTGCTTCAAGCCAAACTCGCCGGCGGGCTTGGCAGTGATCATATTGATGGCACCACCGGTGGTGTTGCGCCCGTACAGGGTGCCCTGGGGGCCGCGCAGTACTTCGATGCGCTCCAAATCGGCTACTTCGCTGGTGAGGCCAACACTGCGGCCCACGTAGACTCCATCCAGGTACACACCCACGGCGGGATCCTGAGTGGTCTGGCTGTCGTTGTTGCCGACGCCGCGCATAAAGATCACCAGCGAGCTGCGGCTGTTGGGAAAGGGGGTGATGTCGACATTGGGCGCGCGGGCGGTGATATCGCCCAGGTCGTCGGCGCCAATGCGCTCCAGCGCGTCACCGCCAAAGGCGGCGATGGAGATCGGCGTCTCCTGCAGCGATTCCTCGCGCTTCTGCGCGGTCACTACCACTTCTTCCAGTTGCAGGCTGCGTTGCGCGGTTTCAGCGCTAGCGGGTACAGCGGAGGCCAGCGCTACGGCGGCGGCCAGCGCAGTCGGTCGAAATACAGACATCGGTGTTTCCCCTAGAAAGACAAGCAAGGTATTCTTTTTGTAAACGTCCTTGTCGTCGGCCCGGCAAGCGGGCAAAACCCGGTGAGTCTCGTTGATGTGCCGGGCTAAATCAAGAAGGCCGCCTCGTCCGTTTGGATGAGGCAGGCGGCAAGACCGAGGGGAACCGAGGAGTACCATGAGCAGTTTTCAGCCACCGCGCCTGCTGCGCAGCCCCCACACCCAGTCGATTCTCGCCTCCACCCTGCCGCGCAAACTGCGGGTGATGCCCCGCGCCCGGCCCATGCTGGAGGCCAGCGAGCACATGGTGCTGGACTGCGGCGACGGCGTGCGCCTGCTGGGCGAGCTGGCGCGCCAGCCCGGCGAAAGCCGCGGGCTGGTGACCCTGATCCACGGCTGGGAGGGCAGCTCGCGCTCCACCTACATGCTGTCGGCGGGCTCGGCACTGTACAACGCCGGC
Organism: Spongiibacteraceae bacterium; assembly: GCA_041591575.1. Taxonomy (GTDB): domain Bacteria; phylum Pseudomonadota; class Gammaproteobacteria; order Pseudomonadales; family Spongiibacteraceae; genus JBFHRT01. The sequence goes on along the minus strand of JBFHRT010000542.1, from coordinate 1,023 downwards.
TACGACCTGTTTCGCCTCAACCTGCGCGACCACGGCCCCAGCCACCACCTCAATCCCGAGCTGTTCAACTCCACCCGCCTGCCCGAGGTAATTGGCGCGATAAAGGCCATCCAGAACAAACTGCCGCGCGAACGCCAGTATCTCGCCGGATATTCACTGGGCGGCAACTTCGCACTGCGGGTTGCCGCCAAGGCGCCTGAGCACGGCATTCATCTCGACCGCGTGGTGGGGGTATGCCCGGCACTGAACCCGGTCAAAACCATGAAGGCGCTGGAGCAGGGCTGGTGGCTGTACGAAAAATACTTTGTGCGCAAATGGAAGCGCTCGCTCAAGCGCAAACTGGACCACTACCCCGAGCTGGGCTATCGCGACGACCTGCTCAAACTCAACAGCCTGCGCGAGATGAACGCCTTCTTTGTGCCCCGCTACACCGAGTTTCCCGACGCCGAAACCTACCTGATGGCTTACGCCATCATCGGCGACGCCCTCAGCGAACTGCAGGTGCCCAGCCATATCATCACCAGCAGCGACGACCCGATGATTCCCGCCGAGGACCTGGCGCAATTGGCCCAGAGCGAGAACCTTACCGTGGAGCAGACGCCTTACGGCGGTCACTGTGGCTTCGTCAACAACTTCAAGCTGGATAGCTGGGTGGATGGGCGCTTGTTGCAGTTGTTTGATGAGGTATGAGAACAAAGCGCATCACACAGCCTTCTTAGTATGGATATCGACGTGGCAATCTAATCCAGTTTTCACGATGATCGGATGGGGATCGCCGCGTCGCTAGGCTCCTCGCGATGACGGGGAATTACAAATGACTACGGATTGGCACCGCTTTTGGGGCCCCCTGGGAGGCGCCGAGAAGCACAGGTCAGCGGCGGATAAAGCGCGAGCACTGCTTGACAAAGTTACGCAGTAACTTTGGACGCGGGAGCTAGCGACGGCGCCCCGAAGGGGTGAGCAGGCGTAGCCAGCGAATCAATCCCAAAAATCGCGTAGCGATTTTGGTCGAGTTGCGCAGCG
>JBFHRT010000541.1:0-2219 GCA_041591575.1 Spongiibacteraceae bacterium | reverse complement strand
TAAGGCACTCCCTGCGATTCTCATCGCATCAATTGCGGTGTCGATCCCCATTGTAGGCCGGAATAAGCGCTTCTTAGCGTTTCCGGCAAACGTCCGCAACGCAAGCTTATGCGGACCTACCGCGCTAAGTTAATGGCATTGGGGTGCGCCGCGCGCACCGTTTCCGCGGTTGGTTCGAAAGTTGTTGTCGAGAAATTAAGCGGGGGCGTCGCTACTGGGTTCTTGCGGGTGCCAATGAGTCCGCAACAAAAAACGGGCCGCAGTGCGGCCCGTTTGGCATTTAGCTTCCGGCGTCCAGCTTCCGACGTCCGACTGTTTTCCTCTACAACTGACTGATATCACGCACCGCGCCGCGGTCGGCGCTGGTGGCCATCTTGGCGTAGGCCTTGAGTGCGGTGGACACCTTGCGCGGACGCGGCTTGGCGGGCTGCCAGGCCTGGTCGCCACGGGCTTCCATGGCGGCGCGGCGGCGCGCCAGCTCCTCGTCGCTGACCAGCACATCGATGGTGCGCGCCGGAATGTCGATACGGATACGATCGCCGGACTCCACCAGGCCGATGGCGCCGCCGGCGGCGGCTTCGGGCGAGACGTGGCCGATGGACAGCCCCGAGGTGCCGCCGGAGAAGCGGCCGTCGGTGAGCAGTGCGCAGGCCTTACCCAGCCCCTTGGACTTGATATAGCTGGTGGGGTAGAGCATTTCCTGCATGCCGGGGCCGCCCTTGGGGCCCTCGTAACGCACGATCACCACGTCGCCTTCCTTGACCTTGTGGTCGAGGATATCGGCCACCGCCTCGTCCTGGCTCTCGGTGACATAGGCCGGACCCTCGAACACCAGGATGGACTCATCCACCCCGGAGGTCTTCACCACGCAGCCGTCCTCGGCGATATTGCCGTGCAGTACTGCCAGGCCGCCTTCCAGGGAAAAGGCGTGCTCAATCGAGCGGATGCAGCCGTTCTCGCGGTCGGCATCCAGCGAGTTCCAGCGGGTGCTCTGGCTGAAGGCCTGCTGGGTGGGAATGCCTGCGGGGCCGGCTTTATAGAAGGTGCGCACCGCGTCGTCGTCGGTCTGCATGATGTCCCACTTGGCCAGCGCCTCTTTCATGCTGGCCGAATGTACGGTGGGAATGTCGCTGTGCAGCAGGCCGGCGCGGTCCAGCTCGCCGAGTATGGCCATGATGCCGCCGGCACGGTGCACGTCTTCCATGTGGTATTTCGGGGTGTTGGGCGCCACCTTGCACAGTTGCGGTACCTTCCGCGACAGCCGGTCGATGTCCTTCATAGTGAAGTCCAGCTCCGCTTCCTGGGCGGCGGCCAGCAGGTGCAGGATGGTGTTGGTGGAACCGCCCATGGCGATGTCCAGGCTCATGGCGTTCTCGAAGGCCTGGAAATTGGCGATGTTGCGCGGCAGTACCGAGGCGTCGTCCTGCTCGTAGTAGCGGCGGGTGATGTCGACGACGCGGCGACCCGCCTCCAGGAACAGCTGCTCGCGGTCGGCGTGGGTGGCCAGCACCGAGCCGTTTCCGGGCAGCGACAGACCCAGTGCTTCGGTCAGGCAGTTCATCGAGTTGGCGGTGAACATGCCCGAGCAGGAACCGCAGGTGGGGCAGGCGGAGCGCTCGTACTCTTCCACCAGCTCGTCGCTGGCGCTCTCGTCGGCGGCGATGACCATGGCGTCGACCAGATCCAGGGCGTGGTCGGCGAGCTTGGTCTTGCCGGCCTCCATGGGACCACCGGAGACGAATACGACGGGGATGTTCAGGCGCATGGCGGCCATCAGCATGCCCGGGGTGATCTTGTCACAGTTGGAGATGCACACCATGGCATCGGCGCAGTGAGCGTTGACCATGTACTCCACCGAGTCGGCAATGATGTCGCGCGAGGGCAGTGAGTACAGCATGCCGTCGTGGCCCATGGCGATGCCGTCGTCCACCGCGATGGTGTTGAATTCCTTGGCGACGCCGCCGGCCTTCTCGATTTCCCGCGCCACCAGCTGGCCGAGGTCCTTGAGGTGGACGTGGCCGGGCACGAACTGGGTGAAGGAGTTGACCACGGCGATGATGGGTTTCTGGAAGTCCTCATCCTTCATGCCGGTGGCCCGCCACAGGGCGCGCGCGCCGGCCATATTGCGCCCGGCGGTGGAGGTCTTGGAGCGGTAGTCAGGCATGGTTGTCCTCGTGCTTGGCAAACTAGTTGGGCTAATCATATAGGATACCATTGCG
>JBFHRT010000540.1:0-2222 GCA_041591575.1 Spongiibacteraceae bacterium | reverse complement strand
TACCACCATCACCACGGAACCGGCGGCGGGTTCGCCGTCGCGGTTGAGGAAGATGGCCGAGGGGTTTTTCACCTCCTTCAGCCCCTGCTCGGTCATGGCGAACACGCCCAGCTCGTTGACCGCACCGAAGCGGTTCTTGATACCGCGCAGGGTGCGGAAACGGCTGTCGCTGGAGCCCTCCAGCATGATCGAACAGTCGATCATATGCTCCAACACCTTGGGACCGGCCAGGCTGCCGTCCTTGGTAACGTGCCCCACCAGCAGCAAGATGGTGCCGCTGAGCTTGGCGAAGCGGGTGAGTTCGGCCGCGCACTCGCGCACCTGGGACACGCTGCCCGGCGCCGAGGCGACACCGTCGCTGTGCAGCACCTGCACCGAGTCGATTACCAGCACCCTGGGCTTGAGCCGCTGCGCCTGCTCGATGATGACCTCCAAGTTGGTCTCCGACAGCAGCTGCAGCGCCTCGGCACCCAGCCCCAGGCGGCGGGCGCGCATCGCTACCTGCTGCAGCGACTCCTCGCCGGTGACATACAGCGCCGACACCGACTGCGCCAGCCGGCACAGGGTCTGCAGCAGCACCGTGCTCTTGCCGGCACCGGGGTGACCGCCAATCAGTACCGCCGAGCCCGGCACCAGGCCGCCGCCCAACACCCGGTCGAATTCTGAGGAGCCGGTGGCCAGGCGCGGCAGCTCCGCCAGGTCGATGTTGGCCAGGCTCTGCACCTCGCCGCCAGCGGCACCGGCATAGCCGGAGCGGCGCTCGGCGACGGGCTTGTTGGCCGCCGCTACCCGAAATTCGCCCAGGGTGTTCCAGGCGCCGCAGTCGTGGCACTGGCCCTGCCACTTGCTGTATTCGGAACCGCAGTCATTGCAGACGTAGGCGAGTTTGGTCTTTGCCATCGGATTTCCTGTGTTGTTGGCTAATGGCTGGGGAGGCGGCGCTGGGAAACGGCATCGGCAAGCGGGGCCGGTTCAGTGGCGCAAGACTGGCGGTGCCGGCGCCCAGCCCGTACAATCGTGGCCACTGGTCACCGCATCACGCCGCCTTCATGCCCGCAGCTCTCGTCGAACGCCCTCTGATCGTCTCCCCCTCTCTGGCCGCCACCATCGGTCTGGAGGGTGCGCTGCTGTATCAACTACTGGCGGACTGGCAGCAGATGCAGGGCGATAGCAGCGGTGACGGCCTGCGCTGGCAGCTGATTGACAAGGCTCGACTGCAGCAGCTGCTGCCGTTCTGGGAGCTGGCGACCATCGAGCAGCAGCTGCGCCAGCTGCAGGAACAGGGGCTTATTATTATCGGCGCCGGCTTGATGGGCAATGCCAACAATATCCGCTTTGCCCTGGCGACCCCGCGCAGCAGCGCCAAGCCCACACCGGCCACCGCCGCCGCGGCCCCAGCCCAGACACAGGCCCCGACACAGGCCAAGGCACCCGCCCCCCAGAGTCCGGGCGGCCCGCGGCGCGAGAGCGGGCGCTTCAGTGGCGATGGTGCCACCACCATTGACGGCAACTGGCAACCGGATCGCGAGAGCCTCGAGTACCTGACCCGCTTTCACGGCGTCGATCGCGACTTTATCAACAGCGTGCTGCCGGAATTCATCGCCCACTGGCGCGACAGCGGCGAAACCCGGGTGTCCTGGAACAGCACCTTCACCGCCCATGTCAGCAAGCGCTGGAAGAAATACCGCTACCAGCGCGCCGAGGAGGCGCGCACGGTGCAGCTGCCGCGGGAGTGGCAACCCTCGGATGATGCCGTGCAGATTCTGCACCGCAGCGGCATTGCCGAGAACTTTATCTGGGACGCAGTGCCCGAGTTTGTGCTCTACTGGCAGGAGCGCGGCACCTACGACCGCAACTGGAATTCGCGCTTCATCGAACACGTGCGCCGCCAGTGGGCGCGCTACACCAATGCCATGGGCGGCGACACCGAGCTGACCCGCATCAGCGCCGACTGGCAGCCGGGCGATGCGGTGTTCGATATCCTGCACATGGCCAATATCGACAGCGCCTTCGCCCGCGAGCTGATCCCCGAATTCGTGCTGTACTGGACCGACAGCGGCCAGCTGCAGCGTTCCTGGAACAGCAAGTTCCTGCAACACGTCAAATACCAATGGGCCAAACGCCACCAGCTGGAACCCCATTATGAGCGACAGCAACAAGTTACTGGAAAAGGTTCAAGGGAAGCTGAAAGCTTCATCGAAAAACACACGGACCGCAGCTGG
>JBFHRT010000539.1:0-2227 GCA_041591575.1 Spongiibacteraceae bacterium | reverse complement strand
TTGTTGCTGGACGAGATTTCTGAAATGGACCTGGGGCTGCAGGCCAAGCTGCTGCGGGTACTGCAGGAGCGAGAACTGGAGCGGCTGGGCGGCAAAAAAACCATCAGCCTGGACCTGCGCGTGCTGGCCACCAGCAACCGCGACCTGCGCAGCGCCGTGGCAAACGGCAAGTTTCGCGAGGATTTGTTCTACCGCCTCAACGTGTTCCCGCTGGCGATTCCGCCGCTGTGTCAACGTCCGGGTGACATATTGCCATTGGCTGAACATTTTTTGCGCCACGGGGCCGGGCAGGGCGGTGCCATAGCCTTGTCGGCGTCGGCGCGAAGTAAGCTAGAGCGACACCGTTGGCCGGGCAATGTGCGCGAGCTGGACAACGTGATGCAGCGCGCCACTATTCTGCGCAGCGGCGTCGATATCAGCGCCGACGATATCCAGTTTGAACTGCAGGGCAACGATGCGGGATTCAGCCAGGAACCGGCCGATGACGCCGGCGAGCCGCGGCTGGACGAGCAGCTCAAGGACCGCGAGCGCAAGCTGATTTCCGATGCACTCAAGTCTGGCGGCAGCAAAAAGGAAGCTGCTGCCATTCTTGGCATCAGCCCGCGTACGCTGCGCTACAAACTGGCGCGGCTGCGTGAAGAAAACCTGGCCAGTGGCTAACTAGCTATTGATGGAGATAACCATGCCGGATTCCATGCAGGTCAACCAGGTGCTCAACCAGATACGCGCCATCCGTCAGGAGGCCAGCGCAAGGGTAGATACCTTCCGCGAGCCCGCTGCGACGCCGGCCCCGGATTTCAGCGCCTTGCTGCAGTCCTCGGTCGACGGTGTCAACCAGACCCAGATGCAGGCAGGAAAACTGGCGGCGGCTTTTGAGCGCGGCGACAAGAACGTCAATGTCACCGAGGTGATGGTGGCGCTGCAGAAAGCTGATGTGTCCTTCCAGGCAATGGTGGAAGTGCGCAACAAGTTAGTCGAGGCCTATCAGGAAGTGATGCGTATGCCGGTGTGAGCGTAGCCGGGAAAAGTCGTACAACGAATAAGCAAGCAGTAAAGACCAGGGAAACGGAAACATTATGGCGGATGAGCGCGCGGGCGCACTAAAGACAATGCTGGCGGGCATGGCGGCAACGCCCTGGCTGCGCCAGCTGCTGATCATGGTCGCCATTGCTGCCAGTGTGGCGGTGGGAGTGGCGGTGGTGTTGTGGTCGCAGGAGCCGGAATACCGCAGCCTGTATGCATCCCTGCCTCCCGAGCGCGCCTCGGCGGTGGTGGACAGTCTCAACAGCATGGGCGTTCCCTACAAGTTGCAGGAGGCCACAGGTGCGGTGATGGTGCCGGCTGAAAACCTGCATGAAGTTCGGCTCAAGCTGGCCGGCACCGGCATTACCCACGACGGCGCCGGGCTGGAAATCCTGCGCGAAGAAAAGGGCTTCGGCGTCAGTGATTTCATGCAGTCCAAGAAATACCAGCACGCGCTGGAGACCGAGCTGGCGCGCTCCATAGAAAGCATGCAGCAGGTGCGACGGGCGCGGGTGCACCTGGCGATTCCCAAACAGACCGTTTTCGTACGCGACCGCAAACCACCTAGCGCTTCCATCATGCTCGATATCTATCCCGGCGCCGTGGTGGAGAAAAGCCAGGTGCGTGCCATCGTCAATCTGGTGGCTTCCAGCATCAGTGAAATGCCGGCCGAACAGGTCACCGTGGTCGACCAGCAGGGCAACCTGCTGTCGCGCATGGACAGCGACGACGAACTGGCCCTCAGTGCCCGCCAGTTCGAGTACCGCCAGCGGGTGGAGCGGGCCTATGAAGACCGCATTGCGCAGTTGCTGGGTCCCATCACCGGCAATGGCAAATTGCGGGTGCAGGTGGCCGCTGACTTTGATTTCACCACCGAGGAACAGAGCCGAGAGAGCTGGAACCCTGATCGTCAGGTGGTACGCAGCGAGCAGATCAATACCGAAAGCAAAACCGGGGCCGATGCCGCGGCCGGTATTCCGGGGGCGCTGACCAATCAGCCACCAGGAGCGGCGGCCAGGCAAGAAGGTGAAGACGAGGCGCTTAACCGCAGCCAGTCATTGACGCGCAATTATGAAATCGAGCGCGTACTCAACTACAGCACTAATCCAGGCGCGCGCCTGCGCCGGCTGTCGGTGGCAGTGGTGGTCGACAATCTGCGTCAGCAGACCGAAGAAGGCGGCGTACAAAGCGTGCCCCTGCCGCA
>JBFHRT010000538.1:0-2229 GCA_041591575.1 Spongiibacteraceae bacterium | reverse complement strand
GGATTGCGCGATAGTGGGGGCATGAAACTGCGCTACAGCTCTCATTCCGTGGCCGATCGCGCGCTCGTGCTGGAGCGGGGGCAGCGACGGGCTGAATTGCACCTGCAGGGCGTTGGCGAATTGTGGCTGGTGGTGGGGCTGGCGGGCATGGCGACTTCGGCGCCGGAGCTGGAAAAGTGCCAGGGGCCCTATGCCGATCGAAACCTGGCCGCGGGCGTGCGCAATGCCATCGCCGCGGCGCTCAGCGAGCGCGGCTTTATGCCGGAAGCGGCAGAGCCGGTGTGGCTCTTCCGTGCCCGTGCGGTGGCGCTAGCGGTGGCCTCCGAGCGCGCCGACAACGCCGTGGCTACTGAATTTGACCCGCTCACTGACCTGTATTGAGAGCTGTTTTGCTGCAGCTCAGTTAGCGGTGGGTAGCAGGCATGGCCAACCCAAACAGCTGCTTCAGCGTAGCCTCTTGCCAGGCCCGGAACGGGCTTGACGCCGTGGCCGGCGATTTTTTCTTGTTCTGCGGTTGACACGGTGCAGATATCTACTGATCATACGTACAGTACATGGCTGGCTCGCGGTATCGCAGCATCCACGATATCGCAGTATCGACGGAGCCAGCAGACATGCGCAGGGGTGTAGCGCCGGATTCAACGCTAGGTTTCTCTCCAAGATTCAACAACAGGGCTAATCAATAGGGCTAAACAATGGACGACAACAAACAGAAGGCACTCAGCGCGGCGCTGTCCCAGATCGAGCGCCAGTTCGGCAAAGGCTCCATCATGCGTATGGGCGAGCAGGAGCGGCAGGCAGTGCCGGTTATCAGCAGTGGCTCGCTGGCGTTGGATATTGCCCTGGGCGTTGGCGGTTTGCCGCGGCGCAAAATCATCGAAATCTACGGCCCCGAGTCCAGCGGTAAGACCACGCTGACCCTGCACGCCATCGCAGAAGCCCAGAAGAGCGGCGGTGTCTGCGCCTTTATCGATGCCGAGCACGCCTTCGACCCCAGCTATGCCGAAAAGCTGGGCGTAGACCTGGACAACCTGCTGATGTCACAGCCGGACACCGGTGAACAGGCGCTGGAAATCTGCGAGACCCTGGTGCGCTCTGGCGCCGTGGATCTGGTGGTGGTCGACTCGGTAGCGGCGCTGACGCCGAAGGCGGAAATCGAGGGCGACATGGGCGACTCCCACGTTGGCCTGCAGGCGCGACTGATGAGCCAGGCACTGCGTAAGCTGACAGGAACTATCAATAAATCAAACAGTACCGTCATCTTTATCAACCAGATTCGCATGAAAATCGGGGTTATGTTCGGCAACCCCGAAACCACTACCGGCGGTAACGCGCTCAAGTTCTACTCCTCGGTGCGCCTGGATATCCGCCGCATCGGCGCCATCAAGCAGGGTGAGGAAGTGGTGGGTAACGAGACCCGCGTCAAGGTGGTCAAGAACAAGGTGGCGCCGCCCTTCAGGCAGGCGGAATTCCAGATTCTGTACGGCCGCGGTATCTACCGCACTGGCGAGATCATCGACCTGGGTGTGCAGCTGAAGCTGGTGGACAAGTCCGGCGCCTGGTATGCCTACAAGGGCGACAAGATTGGCCAGGGCAAGGCCAATGCCTCCAACTACCTTGAGGAGAACCCGGAGATCGCCCGCGAGATCGAACAGGCTATTCGCGATGAGTTGCTGCCCAAGCCGGGCAAGGCCAATGGCAATGTCGAAGAGGTTGAGGAAGACAGCTAAGTTTAATTGCGCTGTCGTCAAGAGCTAAGAAAGGCGGCCCAATGGGTCGCCTTTCTTGTATCTAGCGTTGAGGCAATGGCTGATGCTCAGCGCTGGGACGCCAGGCGGTCGGCCCAGCGGGTGGTTTCGGGCAGCCGGTAGCGGGTCAGGCAGCGCAGCACCAGCTCGCAGGCGCTGTCCAGGCTGACACGGTGGCCGCTGGAGATATACAGCGGTTTGACCTTGTCGCGGGTGCGCAGCACGGCGCCGATAAGCTCGCCTTGATGAATCAGTTCAGCACGAGCACCACGCGCCGCGCCGGGCTCTTCATGCTCGCCAACCAGCCGCGACTTGGCCACGCCAATGCTAGGGATGTTGGTCAGCACGCCGAGGTGGCAGGCCAGACCAAAGCGGCGTGGGTGGGCGATACCCTGGCCATCGCACAACAGTAGGTCCGGTCGCTGTTTGAGCTTGTTCAGTGCTGCCAGAATGGCCGGTACTTCTCGAAAGGAGAGGTAGC
>JBFHRT010000537.1:0-2236 GCA_041591575.1 Spongiibacteraceae bacterium | reverse complement strand
TTAGCGACGTAGGTCCGCATAAGCTTGCGTTGCGGACGTTCGCCGGAAACGCTAATAGCGCTTATTCCGGCCTACAGCAGGGATCGGTGCCGCAATCGACAAGATGAAAATCGCAGAGAGCGCCTTAAGTTAATGGCATTGGGGTGCGCCGTGCGCACCGCTATCACTGTGCGCCACCGTGGCGTGGTTCTGCTATCATGGCTGACCTTAATCAACACCAATACCCCACGGAGAATTTGATGGATTCCGCCATTTCCAAGCAGGCACTGGTGACCATGCTGAGCATGCAAGACCGCATGAACTGCAAGGTCCACAGCGACTGGATTGCCCAGAATTTTGAGTGGTACCGCGCAATCTGGATCGAGTGCGGCGAGCTGATGGACCACTACGGCTACAAGTGGTGGAAAAAGCAGCAGGCGGACATGGAGCAGGTGCGGCTGGAGGTGATCGATATCTGGCATTTCGGCCTCAGCGCGCTGTTTGGCGAAGGGCGGGATATCGAGGCCATTGCCGACGAGATTATCGCCAATCTGGCCCAGTTCCAGCCGGCGGGCTTGGATGTGCGCGAGGCCACCGAAGCGATGGCGGCTGACGCCCTCAATAGCCGTGGTTTTTCCGTCACCGTGTTCTGGGAGTTGCTGTGCGCGGCCGAGCTCAGTTTTGAGGACCTCTACCGCCATTACGTGGGCAAGAATGTGCTCAACTTTTTCCGCCAGGACAACGGCTACAAGGATGGCAACTACGTAAAACAGTGGCAGGGGCGGGAGGACAATGAGCACCTCAGCGAACTGCTGGCTGAACTGGACAGTGCGGCCGCTACCTTCGCCGATGATGTGTACCGAGCGCTGGGCGAGCGCTACCAGCAGGCGATCGCCTGAGCGCAGAGGCGGATAGAATGAGTGACGGCGCCGACAAGCCCACCACGCTCTCAACGTCAGCCTTGGCCCGGCAGCTGGAGGTGCCGGCGCAGCAGCTGTTCGGCACCCTCAAGGACTACGGCTGGATTCGCAAACTGGAGGACGGCTGGGCGCTGACCGCCAAGGGCGAGTTCGAGGGCGGCGAATACCGCCACAGCCAGCGCTACGGTCGTTATATCGTGTGGCCGGAGTCGCTGGCCGAGCACCCGCTGCTGCAGGCGCTGGAAAACAACCGCATGCTGTCTACGGCGGCACTGGGCGCGCCGTTGGGGTTGAGCGGCAAAACCGTCAACCGTGCGTTGGCGGAGCTGGGCTGGTTGCGTCGGGGCTTTCACGGCTGGGAGCTGGCCGAGGCCGGTCGCCGTCAGGGCGGGGTGCAGTTGGAAAACCGGCAGACCGATATGCACTACGTGCTGTGGCCGGAGGCGGTTCGCGAAGCGCCGGCGCTGGCACAGCAGCTGGAAACCCTGCGCCAGGCGCAGCAACCCCAACCCGCCACCGACCTGTTTGCCGAGGCCGGAGAATGCCGCGCCATCGACGGCCACCAATTCCGCTGTCAGGGGCTCAGGCAGATCTGCGACTGGCTGTATATGGCGGGTATTGTGCACGCCTGCGAGCGTCAGCTGCCAACCACCGAGCCGCTGCGGGCTGATTTCTACCTACCGCTAAACCACCTCTACCTGGAATACTGGCGCGGCGACGACGAAGCCGGTGCCCTGAAGGCGCGGATGCGACGGCGCGAATGCTATCGCGAACTGGGTCTGGCGGTTATCGATATCCACCCCGAAGACCTGGAGCAACTGGAAGATTTCCTGCCGCGCCAGTTGCAGAAGCATGGAGTTCAGCACCTCTAGGCTGGCCTTGTCCCGCCTTACAACTCCACGCCTACTCTCGAGTCATTGTGAAGGCGACTTTTAATCTGCCGTCATCGCGAGGAGCGCTGTTTGCGACGTGGCGATCTCCGGCTCTTCACTGCCAATCTGAATGAGATTGCCGCGTCGCCTGCGGCTCCTCGCAATGACGGTTTTTCTCCGCACTGAGGCTTACGCCTCGATTCGCTGCAACAAGGCCCCGCACTCCATATGATCGGTGTAGGGGAACTGGTCGAACAGCGCGAAGTGGGCGATGCGGTGGCTGTGGCGTAATGCATGCAGGTCCCGTTGCAGGGTTTCGGGATTGCAGGAAATATAGAGGATGCTGTCGAAACGCCCCACCAGCTCGCGGGTAAGGTCGTCCAATCCTGCGCGGGGTGGGTCGACAAACACAGTCTGAAGTCCCAGCCCATCCAGGTCGATATCGCGCAGGCGGCGGAACGGGCG
>JBFHRT010000536.1:0-2237 GCA_041591575.1 Spongiibacteraceae bacterium | reverse complement strand
GGGGTCCAGATAGATGACATCGGGGCAGTCGGGCTTTTCCAGGGCCGCGAGGTAGTCTCTGGCATTGGCATTGACCAACTGCATGCGCGCCGCCGTCTGTGCCAGCTCGCCACCGGCAGCAGTGGCGCGCGCAATGCCATCGGCCACCATGGCTGCCAGCACCGGCTGGCGCTCCAGCAGAGTCACGGGGTAGCCGTGGCTGGCCAGGATAAAGCTGTCGCGGGCGAGGCCGGCAGTCGCGTCGAGCAATGACGGGCGGCTGGCGCCGCCGCCGACCGCCTTGACCAACAGTTCCGGCCCCCGCTGTTTGCGGCCACTCAGCGCAGCGGAGGCAAAATCTACTGCCACCGGTTTTTCGCGGTGCTGGCAACGGCCCAGTACCAGCTGGCCGTCTCGGTAGCCCAGGTACAGGCCCTGTTCTGGCGCCTGATCGGCGCTCAGCAGGGGCAGTTGCAGCTGACTGGCCAGTGCCGCAGCCGCATCATCAGTCTCGCCCGCGGCGAGTACAACCAGCGACATGGCTCAGGATTGCGCCTGGAGGATGAACTGACGGCCGTCGCGAGGTCTGCCCAGCAGCTGGCTGAGGCTGTCGAACAGCTCACCCGGCGGCGGCGCCATGCGCATATCCACCCGGTAGCGACCGTCAGTGAACAACAACAGCCTGCCGCTGAGCTTGATCGCGTTGTCCGGGTCGACATCGATCACCAACCGATTGGCATCACAGCTGAGCCGGCCTCTGAGCACGCCTATTGCGTCAAGCCCGTCGAGGTCGCCGTGCCAGTTTTGCGCGCTGAGCATGCCCTGCAGTTCACGGCAGCCGCCAGCGGACCAATCCGCCGCGTCAATCACCAAGGCCAGGTCGGCGTCGATACCGAGCTTTGGCAGCTCGGCGAAGTCCAGCAGTTGTACCAGGGTCGCCGAGGCCTCGCTGGCACCCAGGGTGATGCCGTCGGCGCCGGGGCGCAGGCGCGCGCTCAGCGTTGCCGGGTACTCTGCCGACAGCTGCAGCGGCATGCCGCCGAGCAGCCCCAGTGGGCGCAGCCGCCACTGCAGTGGTTCCACCCGCAGACCATCGACCTGCAGCCACTCAGCCTGCCCGCGCCACAGGCTACCCTGCAACGGTGCCAGAACGACGTTGTCTGGCAATGTCACGGCACTGCGCAACAGCCAGGCCGGCGCCGTGGCTAGTAAACTGGCGACAAAAACCACGGCAAATAGCGCGATGATGCGCCCTGCACTCATGCCCCGGCCCTCACACTGAGGCGCACCGATACCATGCCCGCCTCGCCCTGTTTTGCCAGGTTGAGCGAATCGATGCTGAAGCCCTGGCGGTGCAGCGCATCCAGCAGGCGCACGGTGGCCAGGTAGTCGGCCTGCGCCAGCCAAATGTTAAAGCGGTTATTGGCTACCGGCTCGATGCGGTTGATTTGCAAATTGAGCCTGGCCGCCTCGCGGGTGATGAACTGGTTGGGCGCGGCAACCGTGCGCTGTTGCGCGCCCTGCCCCTGCAGCGCGCGCACTTGCGCCGAGGCCTGTTGCATCCAGGTCAGCGTGGCGCGGCGCTGTTCAACACGCTGGGCGCCGGCGCTGTTCATGTTCAGCAACGGCTGCCAGATCAGCAGCCACACCAGCATGGGCACACCGATACCGATACCGGCCAGCAGGATCTGGCGCTCGCGCGGGCTGCGTTCAGCCAAGGACTGCGTTAGCGATGCCAGCGACCACTTCATGGCTGTTCTCCCTTGATGACTATCTGGCCGTAGATGGCGTTGCCCTGCTGGCTGAATGCACCGCGCTCTACCTGCAGCTTGGCGGCAGTGAGCGACTGGCTAATCTGGTCGACAGTGGCGTAGTCCGGGGCATTGATCGACAGTCGCAAGCTCTGCGGGTCGCTCTGGAATTGCATCTGGGTGACGCTGACACCGGCGCGCCCCTTGAGCGCGGCGGCGCTGCGCTCAAGCCAGCTCAGCAGCGGTCCGCTGGCACCGCCCTGCTCCATATCACGCAGGCGGCTGCGCATCTGGCTGCGTGGATTGACCACCTTGCGCGCTTCGGGAAAGGTGTCGCGGTAGACCTGCTCAATGGCCGCATCCAATACCGCCTGTTCGCGCTGATAGTTGGCGGTCTGTAAGCCCAGGGCCGCCCAGTGCAGCAGCAGCACCGCTACCGCGGCTATGGCTGGCCAACGCAACAACTGCCAGTTTTCGTTGGCGGGATCGCGCAGCTTGAACGCGCCC
>JBFHRT010000535.1:0-2244 GCA_041591575.1 Spongiibacteraceae bacterium | reverse complement strand
TGCCAGCCTAAAGCCAGCTCCCTCCCACTAAGGGGAGGGAGCTGGAGCGTCCGACTTCTGGCGTCAGACGTCCGACGGCTTTTAGATCAGCTCAATGGCCTCGGCCTCGATCTTGTCGTGCCAGATCTGCGGGCCGATCTTGTGTACCGACGAGCCCTTGGCATCGACCGCCACGGTTACCGGCATGTCCTGCACGTCGAACTCGTAGATGGCTTCCATCCCCAGCTCGGGGAAGGCCACCACTTCGGCTTTCTTGATGGCCTGGGCCACCAGGTAGGCGGCGCCGCCCACGGCCATCAGATAAACCGCCTCGAAGTCCTTGATGGCGTCGATGGCGATGTCGCCGCGCTCGGCCTTGCCGATCATGCCGGCCAGGCCGGTCTCGGCCAGCATGGTGCGGGTAAACTTGTCCATACGGGTGGCAGTGGTCGGACCCGCCGGGCCCACCACTTCCTCGCGCACCGGGTCAACCGGACCCACGTAGTAGATGAAGCGGCCCTTGAGGTCCACCGGCAGGCTTTCGCCCGCGGCCAGCATGTCCACCATCTTCTTGTGGGCGGCGTCGCGGCCAGTCAGCATCTTGCCGTTCAGCAGCAGGGTGTCGCCGGGCTGCCAGCTTTTGATTTCCTCGGCGGTGACGGTGTCGAGGTTGACGCGCTTGACGCCCTCGCCCGCTTCACGGGTGATTTCGGGCCAGTCATCCAGCGACGGCGCTTCCAGCGCAGCCGCGCCGCTGCCGTCCAGGGTGAAGTGGGCGTGGCGGGTAGCGGCGCAGTTGGGAATAATGGCCACAGCCTTGTTGGCGGCGTGACTGGGGTAGTCCTTGACCTTGACGTCCAGCACGGTGGTCAGGCCGCCCAGGCCCTGGGCGCCGATGCCCAGCTTGTTGACCTTGTCCATCAGCTCCAGGCGCAGCTCGTCGGCGCGGCAGCTGGCGCCGCGCTCGCGCAGCTCGTGGATGTCGATGGGGTCCAGCAGCGCTTCTTTGGCCAGCAGCATCGCCTTCTCGGCAGTACCGCCGATGCCAATGCCCAGCATGCCCGGCGGGCACCAGCCGGCACCCATCTTGGGCACCTGCTCCAGCACCCACTCCACCACCGAGTCAGAGGGGTTGAGCATGGCGAACTTGGATTTGGCCTCGCTGCCGCCGCCCTTGGCCGCAACGTAAACGTCGACTTTGTCGCCGGGCACGATCTCGTAGTGGATCACCGCCGGGGTGTTGTCCTTGGTGTTGCGACGGGCGCCGTCCGGATCTTCCAGGATGGAGGCGCGCAGCACGTTGTCGGGGTGGTTGTAGGCTCGACGCACACCCTCGTTGACCATATCGGTGACCGACAGCTCAGACTCCCACTGCACATTCATGCCCACTTTGACAAACACGGTGACAATGCCGGTGTCCTGGCAGATGGGGCGTTTGCCCTCGGCGCACATGCGCGAGTTGATCAGAATCTGCGCCATGGCGTCCTTGGCGGCGGGGTTCTGCTCCAGCTCGTAGGCCTCGAACACGGCCTTGATGAAATCGGCCGGGTGGTAGTAAGAGATGTACTGCAGGGCATCAGCAACACTGCTGATGAAATCCTCTTGGCGGATGACTGTCATCGATTGGACTCCTCAAATCCGGCCTCCACCACTCAGGGGGAAGCCACGCGGGCGGGGGCGCCGGTAAAACGAGGGCGGCATTATACCCCAGCCGCCGCGCGCTTTCATCGCGGACGAGCAGCGACCGAGAAAACGGCTGAGCGGGTGGGAGCTACCGGGATGACGGGCGGCTGGAATGCCGCCCGCAGCTACGCGCGATGGGTTATCAGGGCCCGGCCGGCGCCGAGTGATGGCGGCTGATGCTCTCACGCAGCGCTGTAATATCGCCATTGATCTGGCGGCGGAAGGCATTGACCGAGGCCAGCCACTCCTCGTTGGCGGCCACCCGCTGCTCCAGGCGGGCGACTTCGGCGGCGAGCTGGCCGTTTTTGCGCAGTTCGTCGATGCGTTTGCTGTTGGCCGCCGTGGCCGACTGCGCCTTGGCCAGCTGCTGCTTGAGGGCACTCAACTGTTCGCGGTCACTCTGCAGCTGCTGACGGGTCTGGCTCAACTCGCCCTGATTGGCCTTGAGGCTCTTTTCCAGCGTGGCGAGGCGCTGGTCGTGCCCGGCCAGTTCGGCCTTGTGCTTCTTCCAGACATTGTCCCAGAGCTTGCGCACTTCGGTGTCGAGGAAGTGGATTTTCTTCTCGATAGCGGTGGCCGACT
>JBFHRT010000534.1:0-2244 GCA_041591575.1 Spongiibacteraceae bacterium | reverse complement strand
GCCCAGCCGATGCTGGAAGAAGTGATCGTCACCGCACAGAAAAAAGCCGAATCACTGCAGGATGCGCCGATATCGATTTCAGCCTTCGGCGCCGAGGCGATGGAAGCCAAGGGCATCCACAATCTGGTAGACCTGCGCGCCAATGTACCCAACCTGCAGCTGACGCCGCATCCCAACAGTGCCACCAGCGCCCGCATTTTCATGCGGGGTGTCGGCAATAACGACGATCAGATCACCCAGGACCCCAGCATCGCGGTGTACATGGACGGCGTCTACGTGGCTCGCAGCCAGGGTCTGGCCCAGGAAGTGGCCGACATCGCCCAGATCGAAGTGCTGCGCGGTCCGCAGGGCACTTTGTACGGCCGCAATGCCACCGGCGGCGCCATCAATGTGGTGACCCGCGCGCCAGATCTGGGCGAATTCGGCTTCAGCCAGGCGCTGAGCGCCGGCAATTACGATTACTTCCGCTCGCGCACCTCGGTGAACGTACCACTGGGTGAGAGCTTCGCCGCCAAGTTTGCCTACCTGCAGTCGGAAAAAGAGGGCTTTGTTGACAACCTCGGTACCGGCGTCGAGCGCTTCGGCGATCAGGAGCGCGCAGCCTGGCGCGCAGACCTGTTGTGGGAGCCGACCGACTCGCTGCGCCTGCGCTACGGCTACGACCGCTCGCAGATCGACGACACGCCGATGTTCCTGACGCTGGCGCCGCTGTACCCGCAGCAAGCGGAACGGCCCAGTCGAGGCTCGGAGTTTGTCGATAACCTGCAGGCCAACGACGTCACCGCCCAAGGCCACAGCCTCACCGTGAGCTGGCTGCTCAACGACGCGCTGGAACTGAAATACATTGGCGCCTTCCGTGAGTTGGATAACTTCACCTACCAGGACTACCACAGCGGTGTGCCCGGTGATCACGCGCTGATTGTCACCGTATTCGACGGTCCCCAGGAGCAGACCAGCCACGAGCTGCAGCTGCTGGGCGAGGCCTTCGACAGTCGTCTGGAATTTATTGTCGGCGCCTATGTTTTCGAAGAGTGGGCTGAGAGCGTCGACCTCACCGTGTTGGAAAACCTCCCCATTGACCTCACCGGCGACGGCAGCCCCGACGCGCGCAGTGATGTGTACATCTTCCGCGATGTCGAAATCGACAATAGCGCCCAGGCCCTGTTCGGCCAGGCCACCTACACCCCCCAGTGGCTGGACAGCCGCCTGCACATCACCGCCGGCCTGCGGGTGTCGCAGGATCAGCGCAAGGCGATCAAGAACACCACCACCGAGCTGCGTGACATCGCGCCGTTGGTGCCGCTGCCCTTCCCGTCGCCGGCGATGCTGACCATGGTTGATCCCGAGGGCAAGGGCGACCGCGACTTCGACGATGTCAGCCCCTCGCTGGTAGTCGCCTATGACCTCAGCGATGCAATTAATGTCTATGCCAAGCTCGTCAAGGGCTACAAGACCGGCGGCTATAACGTGCGCGCCAGTTCGGTGGAGCGATTCAATGCCGGCTTCGACGAGGAGACGCTGATCTCCACCGAACTGGGTCTCAAGTCCGAACTGTGGAATAACCGCCTGCGCCTCAATGCCGCCGTATTCCAGGCCGACTACGACGATATCCAGATCAATCTGCAGACCGATCCCAACGATGTCACCGTCACCGACGTGCTCAATGTCGGCCAGGCGGTGATCGAGGGCGCCGAACTGGATATCACCGCGGTGCTCAGCGAGTCGCTGACCCTGAACGTCAACTATGGCTACCTGGACCCGGACTACCGCGAGATCCTGGGCGAGAACGGTGAGGAGCTTCGCGACATGTTCCGCTTCGTCAACGCGCCCCAGCACAGCGCCGGCATCGACCTGAGCTATGTGCGCCCGCTGAGTTTTGCCGAGTTCAGCGCCAACCTTGGCTACACCTGGCAGGACGAAAAGTTTTCCAAAACCACGCTGGATAACGGCACCTACATCGTCGATGACTACGGCCTGCTCAATGCCCGCGTTGGCCTGTCCGACATCGCGCTGCTGGGTGGCAGCCTGCGCACCGCGATCTGGGGTCGCAATCTGGAAGACAAGGAATACTACATTGCCCACTTCGACGCGCTGGTGCCCACCGCCGTGGTCGGCGACCCGCGCAGCTACGGTATAGATGTAATGTTCGAGTACTGATAGAGCGCCTCGCAAGCAAGGCAGAAAGCCGAGCCGGGATACCGGCTCGGCTTTTTTTGTCCGGATGTTGGTGCGCCGGCCACCGAT
>JBFHRT010000533.1:0-2245 GCA_041591575.1 Spongiibacteraceae bacterium | reverse complement strand
GTTGTTGCCGTCGCCGATCCAGGCCACGCGCTTGCCCTGGATGCTGCCGCGGTGCTCGACGTAGGTCTGCATGTCGGCCAGCAGTTGGCAGGGATGGTAGTCGTCGGTGAGGGCGTTGATCACCGGCACCGAGGAGTACTCGGCAAAGCGTTCGATGGTGTCGTGGCCGAAGGTGCGGATCATCACGATGTCGACCATCGAGGAGATCACCCGGGCGCTGTCTTCGATGGGCTCGCCGCGGCCGAGCTGGGTGTGCTCCGGCGCCAGGAACATGGCGTGGCCGCCCAGCTGTGCCATGCCCGCCTCGAAGGAGATGCGGGTGCGGGTGGAGGCCTTTTCGAAAATCATGCCCAACACGTAGTTGGGGAACTGCACGCCGGGCTTGCGCGCGCGCAGCTCGGCTTTCATTTCAATGGCCCGCTGGATCAGCTCCTGTAACTCGTCGGGGCTGAGGTCCATCAGGGTAAGGAAGTGCCGTGTCGTCATAGCGATACCGTCAACAACAAATAGGTCAGGCCTAGCTGCTCTCGCGCTGGGCGATCAGCGGGCAGAGCAGGTCCAGCAGCTGGTCGGCCTGCTCGCGGTTCAGGATCAGCGGCGGCAGCAGCCGCACCACACGCTCGGCGGTGACGTTGATCAGCAGGCCGGCCTCCAGTGCCGCCGGCACCAGGTCGGCGCAGGGCTCGCTGAGTTCGATGCCGATCATCAGGCCGCTGCCGCGGATGTCTGCCACCTGGGGCAGTTCGCCCAGGCGCTGGCGCAGGGCCTGCAGCAGGTAGTCGCCGATGGCGCTGGCGTTACCGCACAGGTCCTGCTCGCGAATGGTGTCGACCACTGCCTGGCCGGCGGCGCAGGCCAGCGGGTTGCCGCCGAAGGTGGAGCCGTGGTTGCCGGGCTGGAACAGGGCGGCCGCTTCGCCGTGGGCGAGGCAGGCGCCGATGGGCACACCGTTGCCCAGGCCCTTGGCGGTTACCACCACGTCGGGAACGATGCCGGTGTGCTGGTAGGCGAAGTATTTGCCGGTACGGCCGTTACCGGTTTGCACCTCGTCCAGCATCAGCAGCCAGCCGCGCTGGTCGCAGAGTTCGCGCAGCTGGGCCAGGTAGCCCTCGGGCAGCTGGTTGATGCCGCCCTCGCCCTGTACCGGCTCCAGCAGCACGGCACACACACTGGCGTTATTGGCGGCGATGGTCTGCAGCGCCTCGATGTCGCCGTAGGGCGCACGGGTAAAGCCGCGCACCATGGGCTCAAAGCCGGCCTGGATCTTGCGGTTGCCGGAGGCGGTGAGGGTGGCCAGGGTACGGCCGTGGAAGGCGTTTTCCATGACCACGATGTTAGGCATGTCGATGCCGCGCTGGTGGCCATAGAAGCGGGCCAGCTTGATGGCGGCCTCGTTGGCTTCGGCGCCGGAGTTGCTGAAGAACACGTTATCCATGCCCGACAGCTGGCACAGCGATTCGGCCAGCGCCTGCTGCTGGCGGATGTTGTACAGATTGGAGGTATGCAGCAGTTGCTCGGCCTGCTGCTGGATGGCGCGGGTCACTGCCGGGTGGGCGTGACCGAGGGCGTTCACCCCGATGCCGGAAATGGCGTCGAGGTAGCGCTTGCCGTGTTCATCGTACAACCAGACGCCTTCGCCGTGGGTGAAGCTGACCGGGAGGCGCCCGTAGGTGTTCATCAACGCTGGCTGTGCCATGGGTGTTCCTTAAAAACGCAAAAAGGCAGCGAGAGCTGCCCAACGAAGTCCTGAATAGTATCGCCAAAGCGGGTGGCTGGCAAATGGGGTGGCGCCGGACGCGAAACGGGAGGCGGGAGAGGCAAAACGGCAGGTGCAGTCGGCGCGTTGATGAGCACCATCGGTGCGCACGGCGCACCCCAATGCCATTAACTTAGCGACGTAGGTCTGCATAAGCTTGCGTTGCGGACGTTCGCCGGAAACGCTAAAAGCGCTTATTCCGGCCTACAATAGGGATCGGCGCCGCAATCGATTGGATGAAAACCACAGGGGGCGCCTTAAGTTAATGGCATTGCGGCGCACCCTACGGTGTGGTGGCGCTGTGATCGTAGGGTGCGCTGCGCGCACCGCTTTGGCCGTTGTCGCTGGCGTCTCCCATCTCCCGTCCAGCGTTTTGCGTCCCTACCGGAATATATCCTTCAACAGCTTGCGTGCCGCCTCCTTGCCGGGCTCTTCGGTCTCGCCTTCTTTTTTCTCACCCAGCAGTTTGTCGATCTTGCGGTCCACCGC
>JBFHRT010000532.1:0-2247 GCA_041591575.1 Spongiibacteraceae bacterium | reverse complement strand
GTCGCCCTCAAGGACAAACGCGAGCGCCACGTCTTCGGTCGCCGTACCCTGCCGGAAATGGACCTGGCTTCGGCTGCCTGCGCCATCCAGAACCTGTGGCTGGCGGCCCGCGCCGAGGGCCTGGGCATGGGCTGGGTGTCGCTGTTCGAGCCCGATACGCTGAAAGCCCTGCTGGGTATGCCCACTGGCAGCCACCCGGTCGCCATCCTGTGTCTGGGACCGGTTAAGGAATTCTACGAACTGCCGATGCTGGCCACGGAAAACTGGGCCCAGCGCGAGCCATTAGAGTCGCTTATCATGGAAAACTGCTGGCGCGACGATGAATGAGCTGCAAGGGCCCAATTAGTACCCCGTCATTGCGAGGAGCCAAAGGCGACGCGGCAATCTCAATCCGCCCCCTGCGCGCTCGCCAAGGTTCAGCCACCTCTTTCTGATAGAAAACCCTATGACCAACAAAACCCTAATGGTGCAGGGCACCACCTCCGACGCCGGCAAGAGCGTGCTGGTGGCCGGCCTATGCCGGGCGCTGAAGCGCCGCAGTGTGGCGGTGGCCCCTTTCAAACCCCAGAACATGGCGCTGAACAGCGCGGTCACCGTCGACGGCGGCGAGATCGGCCGCGCCCAGGCGGTGCAGGCCCGCGCTGCCGGCATCGAGTCCAGCGTGCACCTCAACCCGGTGCTGCTCAAGCCCAACAGCGACACCGGCGCCCAGGTCATCGTCCACGGCCGCGCGCTCAGCAACATGGAGGCCCAGGCCTACCACGGCTACAAGCAGCGGGCCATGGCAGCGGTGCTGGAATCCCACAGTCTGCTCTGCGGCCAGTATCGGGCGGTGGTGGTGGAAGGCGCCGGCAGTCCGGCGGAAATCAATCTGCGCGCCAACGATATCGCCAATATGGGTTTTGCCGAGCGCGTCGACTGCCCGGTGATCTTGATCGCCGACATCGACCGCGGCGGCGTCTTCGCCCATCTGGTAGGCACCCTGGAGTTGCTGTCGGCCAGCGAGCGGGCGCGGGTGAAGGGCTTTGTCATCAACCGCTTCCGCGGCGACATCGCGCTGCTGCAACCGGGGCTGGACTGGCTGGAGGAGCGCACCGGCATCCCAGTGCTGGGCGTGCTGCCCTACCTGCAGGACCTGCACCTGGAGGCCGAGGACGCCATCGCCACCCAACAGGCGGTCAGCGACCAGGCACTGAAAGTCTGCGTGCCGGTGCTGTCGCGCATCAGCAACCACACCGACTTCGACGCCCTGCGCCTGCACCCCCAGGTGGACCTGCAGTTTGTGGCGCCAGGCCAGCCGATTCCACCCTGCGAACTGATCGTACTGCCGGGCAGCAAGAGCGTGCGGCGCGACCTCGACGGCCTGCGCCAACACGGCTGGGACCGCGACCTCCAGCGCCACCTGCGCTACGGCGGCAAAGTCATCGGCATCTGCGGTGGCTACCAGATGCTCGGGCAGCGCATCCACGACCCGCAAGGTATAGAGGGCCCGGCGGGCAGCAGCGATGGGCTCGGCCTGCTGGCCATGGAAACCACTCTGCAGCCGGAGAAAACCCTGCGCCGCACTAACGGCCAGCTGCTGCTCAACGACAGCGTGCACAACGTCAGCGGTTACGAGATTCACTGCGGAATCAGTGAGGGCGCGGCACTGGCGCAGCCGCTGCTAGAGCTGGAACAGGGTCCCGATGGTGCCCAGTCGGCCGACGGCCAGATTCTGGGCAGTTATTTGCACGGTTTGTTCGACGAAGGCGAGGCCCGCGAAGCCCTGCTGCGCTGGGCGGGTCTGGTGGAGTCCAGGCCCTTTGACTACCAGGCATTGCTGGAAGCCAATATCGAACGACTGGCGGACTGCCTGGACGAACACCTGGATATGGCGCGGGTGTGCGAATTGCTGAACCTGGATCGCTGACCCAAGCCCCAGTGTAGGTGCGACTTCAGTCGCACAATTGCGCTGGAACAGTGAGGAAATGTGCGAATAAATTCGCACCTACAGGGCGCGCCCGGTGCGCACGGCGCACCCTACGAAGTCACGACTTCAAGCGTCAGACGTCCGACCGGCTTTTAGCGTCTTCCGTCTCCCGTCCAGCATCTCCCGCTCTTCACTCTCCCCGATGAAAACACAACTGCAGCCAGGGCTTTTTACCCGCCATCTGGTAAATGCGAAAGCGCGTCAGACAGGCATAGGGCACCGATAGCCGGGTAATGGCGTCCAACGGCATATCCAGCCAGGCGCACATCACCGCGCGG
>JBFHRT010000531.1:0-2249 GCA_041591575.1 Spongiibacteraceae bacterium | reverse complement strand
TTTTCCTCGCGCCAGCGCTCCATGGCGTCGTGGGCCTCCTGGGTCAGTTCCATACCGATAAAGGCGTAGACCTTCTCGATGGATTTGAAGGGATCCTCGACGGTTTCGCGGAACCAGGTGTCGAGGAAGGCCTCGGGCTGGGCATTGCGGGTGGCCAGGGTGTGGGCCATGCCGCGGGCATACTTGGCCGCCCATTGCTCCGCTACCACTGCCGGGTCGGCGCTGTCGCTGGCCATGATCCACAGGTTGTAGTTGAAGCTGGCGGATGACGGAATGGTCTGCAGCGGGTCGCGGTGGGTCTGGATGATCTTGGCGTCCGGAAACACCTTCAGCAGCGTTGCCACATGGTGCAGGTGGTGCGGCGCCTTTAGCAGCCAGCGCTCGGCCTGCTGCCCTCCCTGCTTCTTCTGCCATTGCAGGCACTGCAGCAGGCGTTTGAGGTACTGGTAACCCGGCGTGTTGTCGTGCTCGTCGTTCCAGCGACCATAGGTTGGCACGTTACAGAAGGCGTCGGGCACGGTGCTGTAGAAGCTGTGCTCCAGCAGCATGATGTCTTCGTCGGCGGCCACCGGGTCCATCGGGTGAATGGCGGCCAGCTCCGGGTTGGCCGCCAGCATGGCCGCAACCTCGGCCTTGGCCTCGACAATGCGCTGGTCCTCACTCTTGAAGTCCCAGTCCAGGTAGGGCGCCGGGTTGCGCACTTCGTACCACAGCGGCGCGTAGAAACGCGAGTCGCTGGCGAGGATGCGGTGGAACATGGTGGAACCACTGCGCTGCAGGCCGACGATCACCACCGGCGCCTCGATGCGCTCGTCGAGGATTTCCGGGTGGCGGGCAATCCAGGCCTCCACCCGCAGGCGATTGATCAGGATGTTGAGAATGCGCTGGTACTGGGTGTAGCGGCCGACGGCGTTAAGTTCGGCTTCCTCGTTCAGCGAGCGGATCAGCACCTCGAAGGGCTCGCGGAAGGAATCGTCGCCGAAGTCGCTGAGGCCGGTGGCCTCGCGGGCGGCCTGCAGCAGGGTGTCGGCGTTCAGGTTTACGTCGGGGATTTGCGGGTCTGTCATGGTTTGCTCCGAAACGCCGGCAACGCTAAATACGCTTATGCCGGCCTACGTGGTACCCATGTGCGGATAAATCCGCACCTACATTATCGCTGCCAGCTGTGCAGCTACGCGCTCTCGGCCAACTCGGCCAGCTTCACCACCCGCGTGCTCGGGTGCACGATCTCGCTGGCACCAATCCAGCGAAAGCACAGGGTGCCTTTGCGGTGGCCGGCGGTCTCCAGCCAGTTGGGCAGGCCGGGGTCGCGCTCGGCAATGACGATGCGCACGCTGCCGTCGGCGTTGTACTGGGCAGTGTGTTTGTTGACGTGGATCTTGAGGTAGCGGTAGTCGAGAGACTCCATCCAGTAGTTGTCCACCTGCAGGTTCCAGTTATCGCAGTCGGGAATGCGCTCGACTTCCACCACCAACGCCTCGTCCTCAGCCAACTCGTAATAGCTGTGGTAGTAGAAGATATTGGGGTCGCCACCGATTTTCTGGCAGTAGGCCTGGTCTGAAGGCGGCAGCTGGTTGGGCTGGTCGAGGAAGGACTCGACCCAGTCGGCAAACAGTTTGGCAGTGCCCTGCACAAAGCCTGCGGTTTTCTGCAGGCTCAGCGCCAGTGCGGCCGGGTCCAGCGGTGCCGGTTTGACGCCGGGCTCGGCGACGCGCTCGATCTTGAGATCGGCGATGGTTTCGCTGTCGCGGTCGAGGAAGGTCTGGCGCACCAGCACGGCAATGGTGTCCTCGGTGATTTTCAGCCAGTTGCCGGGCTTGGGTTCCCGACTCAGCCAGATTTCCAGCGTGCCGTCGGCATTGACCTCAAGGCCGCCGTGGGTGTCCAGCGCCCCCACCGACACCATATTGCTGTCTTCGTCCTCGTAACCGCCGGCGATGGCGATCAGCCCCAGGTAGGCGACGCTGCCGCGGGTACCGCTGATCTTGTAGTCGTAGCGACCATTGATCTCGGCGCGCTGGTAGTAGTTGTCGGGATTGTCGGCGCCGATCTTGGCGGTCTCGTGGGAGGGCCGATAGAAGCTGGGGAAGTCGCGGTCGCTGCACTCCATAAACATATCCAGCGAGATGCGCGTCAGCCGCGTCAGGTAGCGCCAGCCCTCGGCGCGCGTCAGCGCGTCGGACGGCGTGGCCGCATCGAGCACGACCGACCCCGCCTCCTTCAGCGCATCGCAGAACTCGCTCCAGGTC
>JBFHRT010000530.1:0-2252 GCA_041591575.1 Spongiibacteraceae bacterium | reverse complement strand
CCGCGTAGCTGAACAGCCAGGCCGGGCCGTTGCCACCGACCAGGTTGATGAAATCGGTCTGCACTGCCTGTGCGTAGTTGGGATCTTTGCAGCTAACCCCCGCCGGCGTGTAAGCCCCCGTTTCGCCGGGCTGTGCGCCGTGGCCGGCGGCGGGGAAGGACACTCCCATGGCGGCGGTGCAGGTGCGCTTGGGATCGGCGTCCATGTCGGCGGGGTGTTGCAGTGAGGCGAGAACGACCGGGTCGGTGATCTCCACCGCGTCCATCTTCACATAGCTCAGGCGGTAGTCCACCGGGCCGCGCAGGGTTTCGCTGGCGCTGGTGTAGAGCGACAGGGCGCGATTGAGTTGCGCGGTGCCGTTGGCCACGGTTACCGGGCTGGGCTCATTGGGAGGCAGGTCTGCCTGTCGCCGTGCGCGCATCTCGTCGTTGTCGAACCACAGCTGGGTGAACGCGTCGCCTTCGTCGGCCTGCATAAAACCAGCGACAAAGGCTTCGGCGTTTGCCTGCGATGCCTGCAGGCGCTCGAATAGATAGGCGGCGTAGCCCTTGTTGTCGCCGCTGATGGGTACCGCGCCGAGGCCGTATTCCGACATGGAGTCAGAGGTGGGGTGCACGGCAAACCAGTTGATGCTGGCCACCTGCTCGCCGCTGTCGCGCTGCAGGCGCAGCAGCGTCATCAGGCGATTGGTGGTGATGTCGCCACCCAGCACATCCTGATATTGGCTGCGTTCCGCCTCGGTGTTGTTCAGATACGCGGGGATGGCGCGGGACTTGTTGGCGCCCAGCAATTCGCCCTGATTGATGCGGATGTGACCGTCGCTGACGCCGGCCTGTAGCTGGCTGTGTGCCTGTTTCAGAGACTCGAATATGCCGGCCACGGTGACGTCGAAAGCCTGCGGATCGTGGCCCAGGCGCAACAGGTTATAGGCTGTGTAGTGAGCCTGGCCGCCAGGAGCAGAATGGGTATGGGTGGCGCTCATCATCACATTGTCCGGGCCGTAACTTCGGGACAGCTCGGCGTCGGCAGCAATGCGATCCAGCACGGCCTGCCGCACCGACTCGAACAGCATGCCGGTGTCGGTCAGCACCATGGCCACGTGTTTACCGTTGCAGGGCGAGGCCACGATAAAACTGCGTGCGTACTGCCGCAGGTGAATGCCGGCCGAGTAATTCATGGGGTCTTCATTGCCCATGTGGATCTTGCCGCCGGCGGGGCCGGTGATATCGGCCTTGGCAGCGGCAAAGCGGAAGTTGCGGTTGTCGCCGCAGCGGCTGTCAGACGCCGACGAGCCGTGCGACGCCGGCGCCGGTACGGGCTGGCGCGATGGCTGGTGCAGCCCCTCGCCGTATTTCAGCCAGGGACTCTGGGCAATACAGTTAAATGCCGCTGGCGGCCGATCCGGCTCCAGCCCCGCTTGGGAGGTATTGCTGCCGCTGTCTGTGTTGCAGGCGACCAGAACCGGCATCATGGCGGTAACGATGGCGAGGCGGTGCCAGCGGAGCGGGAACGGTGTCATGGTGCTTGTTCTCGTTATTATCGTGGGGCTGCGCGCCTTGGCTCGGTGCTCGGTGCTCAGACGGCCAATACCCTGAAGCGTTCTTTATACCGCAGATACACGCCGCGGGCACCCCGGGGCCGTATTGCGTGCCGCCAAGATTACAAAAGTATAATGTCCGTCTAAAATTATAAAGCTATTATAAGTTTGTGTTTCGGAGGGTGTCGATGAATCTGCGCGAACAGGGCAAAGAGCGCCGCCGCCAGCGCATATTGCAGGCGGTGGTGGCCATTCTCAGCGAGGAGGGTGTGGCGGCGTTGTCCACCGCGCGCATTGCCGAGCGCGCCGCGGTCAGCGTAGCCACGCTGTATAACCTGATCGGTTCGCTGGACGATATTCTCGATCTGCTGGTGCAGAGCATGTTCGCCGACTTCCGCCAGCAGCTGCTGGCCGCGGGAGAGTCGGCGCAACCGGAACAGGTGTTCGACCGCTACATTGAGGTCACCCACACGTTTATCGGCGCCGACGAATCGGGCAGGCGTGCTGCGCTGCGGGCGATCTTCAGCCTCAACATGAGTCGTGGCAAGTCGATTCCGGTGGTGGCGGTCACGCATGACGGCCGCAAGGTGCTGGCTGATGCCATCGCTGCCTGCCAGCGGGCCGGCCTGATCAAGACGGCCGTCAGGGCCGATCAATTGGCCGAACAGATGGTGTTCGCCCAAAGCATTCTGCTGGAGAGCTGGGCGGCAAACTT
>JBFHRT010000529.1:0-2260 GCA_041591575.1 Spongiibacteraceae bacterium | reverse complement strand
TGGTAGCGACGATGAGTTTTCCGCAGTTGTCGACAGCGATGCCGCGCTCGCGGCAGAAGGCTTTGGTGGCGCTGGCACCCTCGCGGCACAGGCGCGCCTTGAGGCTGCCCGGCGGGTAGTACACCCCGGCATGAATCACGCCACTGTTGTGGCCGCTCTGGTGCTGGGCCGGCGCGGCTTCCTTGTCCAGCAGCGCGATGCGCAGCCCCGGCCGGGTCCGCTGCAGCTGCCAGGCGGTGGCGGCACCGACAATGCCGGCGCCGACGATGATGACGTCGTAGTCCATAGGCGGTTACCGCAAAACGGCTATCGCACGGAGCGGGCGTGCGAGTTCAGCCCGGGGTAAAAGCAATGCTGCCGCCGACCAGCGCATCCACCAGCTGGCCGCAGAGCTTGTCGGCGTCCAGCTCGTCGTAGGGCTTGGCAGCCTCGGCGCCCCACACCGGTCGCGGCCAGGCGGCATCACTGAGAAAGCGCGCAATATGGTGCAGATGCAGTTGCGGCACCATATTGCCCAGCGCCGCCACATTCATTTTCTGCGGCGTAAACAGCTGCACCATGGCCTGGCACAGGGTGTTGGACTCGCGCAGCAGTTGCTGCTGGTCTTCCCAGCTCAGCTGGTAAATCTCGGTGATATCCGCGCGACGCGGCACCAGAATCAGCCAGGGGTAGTTGGCGTCGTTCATCAGCAGGACCCGGCACAGCGGAAAATCGCCCAGCTGCCGGCAGTCTTTTTGCAATTGCGGATGCAGTTCAAACATGCGCGCTCTCCCAGGTGCTCGCGCCGGCAGCGACAGAAGTGAAAGTATGAAGGGATGCCGGCAGGCTGCCGGGGAGTGTATACACTTAGGCAGATAGGTTCGAGTAGGCAGATAGATTCGAGCCAGATTCAGCCACCCGCGCCGCACCCGGTAGCGTGCCTGTACCGGCCGGCCATTCGGTGTAAAATGCAGGCCTTTTTTCCGCCCAGGTAAACGGATCACTATGCGCGCCAGCCAATATCTTATCGCCACCGTCAAGGAAACCCCCGCCGACGCCGAGGTTATCAGCCACCAGTTGATGCTGCGCGCAGGCCTGATCCGCAAGCTGGCCTCCGGCCTCTACACCTGGCTGCCCGCCGGGCTGAAGGTGCTGCGCAAGGTCGAGCGCGTCATCCGCGAGGAAATGAACAGCGCCGGCGCCCTGGAGACGCTGATGCCGGTGGTGCAGCCCGCCGAGCTGTGGCAGGAATCCGGCCGCTGGGAACAGTACGGCGCCGAGCTGCTGCGCATGAACGATCGCCACCAGCGCGATTTCTGCCTGGGCCCCACCCACGAGGAAGTGATCACCGACCTGGCGCGCAATGAAATAAAGAGCTACAAGCAGCTGCCGCTGAACTTCTACCAGATCCAGACCAAGTTTCGCGACGAGATCCGCCCCCGCTTCGGCGTGATGCGCTCGCGCGAATTCATCATGAAGGACGCCTATTCCTTCCACCTGGACCAGGAATCGCTGCAGGCCACCTACGACATCATGCACGCTACCTACAGCCGCATCTTCAGCCGGCTGGGGCTGGACTTCCGCCCGGTGATCGCCGACACCGGCTCCATCGGCGGCAGCGCCTCCCACGAATTCCACGTGCTCGCCGCCTCCGGTGAGGACGCCATCGCCTTCAGCGACCGCAGCAGTTACGCCGCCAACGTGGAAATGGCCGAGGCGGTGGCGCCGGCCGGCGAGCGCCCCGCTCCCTCGCGCGAGGTGGAGCGCGTGGCCACCCCCGGCGCCTGCAGCATCGCCCAGGTCTGCGACCATCTGCAGGTAGGCCCGCAGCAGACTGCGAAAACCCTGATCGTGCACGGCGAGAGTGAAGACGGTGAGCGCCGCCTGGTGGCGCTGGTGCTGCGCGGCGACCACGAGCTCAACGCCATCAAGGCGGAAAAACTCGCCGGCGTGGCGGCACCGCTGTGCATGGCCAGCGACGAGGAAATCGAGGCCGAACTGGGCTGCAAGCCCGGCTCGCTGGGCCCGCTGGACCTGCAGATTGAAACCATTGTGGACCGCAGCGCGGCGCAGCTGGCCGACTTTGTCTGCGGCGCCAACGACGACGGCTTCCACCTCACCGGCGTCAACTGGGAGCGCGACTGCCCGCTGATTCGCGTCGAAGACCTGCGCAACGTGGTCGAGGGCGACCCCAGCCCCGACGGCGAGGGCCAGCTGCAGATCAAACGCGGCATCGAGGTGGGCCACATCTTCCAGCTGGGCACCAAGTACAGCGAGGCGC
>JBFHRT010000528.1:0-2266 GCA_041591575.1 Spongiibacteraceae bacterium | reverse complement strand
GCCAGGCGCACCATTGCCTGGTTCAGACGGTCGGCGCGCTCGACATTGCTCACCCGTGACATCTGCAAGCGCGCCTGCACCTCGTCATCGGCCACCACCAGCGGATAGGCCCGGCTGCTGGTCTGCTCCAAACAGCCGTAGGGGTAGCCCAATAGCTGACGCACGTGTTCAGAAAGGTTCAGCGGCGGCCGGCCCGCCACGGTCAGGCCGCCGTGCAAAGAGGCTCCCACCCAGTTTCCAAATGCCGACGTATCCAACGAGAATGGCTCCCCCGCTGCAAGTACCGCCGACTGCTCCAGCGTCTGCGCGGGATACGGCGGTCGCACAGACAGCGACCACTGGCGCTGTATGGGCTTGACGCCCTCGCCGCTGAGACGCAGCTCCAGTGAACCGCTACCGAAACCAGCGGCGGCCTCCACTGGAAAATACAGCGTGGTTTTCTCGTCGTCAGCGAGCGTGACGGGCTGTTGCCATTGACCGGATTTGAGATCACCCGCCGCCGTCAGCTCAGCGTGCAGTTCGCGCGCCTCGCCGCTGAGATTATGAATATCCAGCGCGACCTGGGAGCGATCGCCCCAACCGATAAACCGCGGCAAGGCCATCTGCGTCACCACTGGTGCGGCCACCGTGGTCTCCCTATCGGCGCTGCCGAAGCGCGACTCGCCATAGGCCAGCGCCATCACCCGCAGGCGGCCGTTGAAATACGGCAGCGGCAACTCGATACTCGCACGCCCCTGCGCGTCCAGCTGCACCGGCCGCTGAAACAGCGATACGATTTGCACCTCGGACAGGGGCTCCTTGCCGCCGCGGGCCAAATCCGCATCGCCACCGAAGCGCAGCGCCGCCCGGCGATGGCGGTTCAGCTCGATCACGTCACCGTAGATATCGCGGCTCTCAACCCCGTAGCGACGGCGGCCGAAGAAGCCCTCAAAGGGATCCGGTGTTTCAAAGTCGCTGATATTGAGCACACCCACATCCACCGCTGCCAACGTGACGTAAAGCGTTTCACCGGGCTGATGATTAACAACTTTGATGCCGGCCGTGACCGTCTGCGCAGGCTCCAGTTTTTCCGGCAGATCGATATTCACTTCCAGCCGGCGTTGGCTGCGATCCAGCGGCAGGTGAATAAGCCCGACAGCACGGTTGGGCGTGATCAGCGCGCGCTCGTTCGCCGGGCGCAGCAGCACCGTGGAAACATACAGGTCGTGGCGCGCCCAGCCCGCCGCCACCGGTATCGTCACCTGGTTCGGCCCCTCAGTGACGCGCAGCCGTTTTTGCCACAGCGGAGCGTCGCCCTCTACCAGCACCAGCAGCTCGCCGGCATGAGGTGCGTTCACCGTCAGGGTGGCGTTATCGCCGCCACGGTAGGCCGCTTTATCCAGCGCCAGATTGATGCGGTCCGGTCGCGTGCCCTGGCTGCCCTCCTGGCTGCGCGCCCAGTGGCGGTACCAGTCGCGCCCGGCGTGAAAACGGTAACTGGACCTGATACCGCGGGCGGGATCTTCCACCTCCAGGCGATAGCGCCCCCAGTCCACCGGTGCGGTAAAGCGCCCCACTTCACCGGCGGCTATCTGCAGGGTATCGGTCATCACCGGGAATTCCTTCTCGGTAAATTCGTAGTGCCAGCCGCGGGCATCGCTGTGGGACCAGAAGTACTGACGGTCCTCCTTGATCAATCGCAATTCCAGATGCGATGCGGCCAGCAACTCGCCATCAGCTGCGGCGTGGGCGATGTCGAAGCTGACTTGGCTGTTCGCCTGTGCCTGCGCAGGCTCTTCTGAAGCGTCGCCAAAGTTGGGCCTGATGCCCAACAGCGGCCCCGGCGGCAGTATGCGCACGGCATAGCTGCGAGTCACCGGGCGGCCGCCGCTTTCATAGAGACTGCCGGTCAAGCGCAGCGACAGCGGCGAGTGCAGCTTGGCCCAGCGCGATTCTATGCGAAGCTGGGCACCGCCCTGCTCATCGAGCTGGATATCTTCCAGGTTGAAGCGTTGATGGGTATCGGCTTCGGTTTCATCACCAAAGTAATAGTCAGGCAGAGCGTCGATGGGGTGGCGCAGCAGCCGCGTCTGCACCGCCACGCTCAGGCGATTACCCGCCGCCGGCGCGCCATACAGATAATCGCCCTGCACCGGAACAACAACCGGCACCTCCGGCGCGAACACCAGCGGCGCCTGCCGACCGTCATTAAAGCTGAGCTGCATGCGCTCCGGCAGAAAGTCCTCCACCTGGAAGGGGTACACCACCTGCTCACCATCGCCGTAGT
>JBFHRT010000527.1:0-2267 GCA_041591575.1 Spongiibacteraceae bacterium | reverse complement strand
TGTCGTCACCCAGTACCTCGTCCAGGGTGTGGTTCCAGAGACTGCGGATATTGCCGTTCTTTTCCCGCTCGAACAGTTTGTCCTGCAGGATCTTTTCCGCACGCAGGGCGTCGCGGCGGTGCACCAGGGTGACTTCCGAGGCGATGTTGGACAGGTACAGGGCCTCTTCAACGGCGGTGTTGCCGCCGCCGACCACCGCCACCTTCTGGCCGCGGTAGAAAAAGCCGTCGCAGGTGGCACAGGCACTGACGCCTTTGCCCATAAAGGCTTCCTCGGAGGGCAGCCCCAGGTACTGGGCGCTTGCGCCGGTGGCGATAATCAACGCGTCGCAGGTATAACTGTTGGAGCCGGTGAGGGTGAAGGGGCGCTTGGACAGGTCCACCGATTCGATGTGGTCAAAGATCACCTGGGTGTCGAAGCGCTCGGCGTGAGCCTGCATGCGCATCATCAGCTCGGGGCCCTGCACACCGTTCTGGTCGCCGGGCCAGTTGTCTACGTCGGTAGTGGTGGTCAGCTGTCCGCCCTGCTGCATACCGGTGATCACCACCGGGTTGAGGTTGGCACGGGCGGCATATACGGCGGCGCTGTAGCCGGCGGGGCCGGAGCCGAGGATGATCAGGCGGTGGTGTTGGCTGTCACTCATGTCTACATCTCGTTGCTGTTGGGGGCTCGGCCGGCGATACGCGGCGGAGGCGAAAATTCGGTCGGCGGTGGATCTGGCCGTCTCAGCGTGAATTGCGGTCGCCTATGATATTGAAAAACGCGGAGGCCGGCAAAGCCACACATATAGCCGCACAGATAGCCATACAGCAGGGCCGGCGGGCCGCGGGTTTTCGGCAATTCGCACGCTTTCGCGGCTGGGACAAAGCCGCTGCATGGGTGTTAATATTGGGGCGATTTTTGAATAATAAAGAGCAGGTATAGGGTCTAATTTGAATAAGAAGCGCTCAGAAGCAGTCTCGTCGGGTGAACGCCTGCCGTTGCGGCTGCGCGAGGGCGGTCTGATTGCCTTCGTCGCCGTGGCGCTGACCCTGGTGCTGGCACTACTCAGCTACAGTCCGAGCGACCCCGGCTGGTCGCGCACCGGCAGCGGCGGCGGGGTGGCCAACGCCATCGGCCCGGCCGGCGCCTGGCTGGCGGATGTGTTCTATGCCCTGTTCGGCTATATGGCCTACCTCTTTCCCGCGATGCTCGCCTTCCAGGCCTGGCGCCTGTTCAAGGCGCGTTACCAGCCGCTGCCCTTCGACGGTCTGGTGCTGTCGCTGCGCAGCATCGGCCTGGTGCTGGTGATGATTGCCAGCACCGCGCTGGCCGCCATCGGCGACAGCGGCAGCGGTGCGCTGCCCTTCGGTGCCGGCGGTGTGCTGGGGCACGCGGTGGGTGGCGCAGCGGCGGAGTCCTTTAATGTGCTGGGCAGCCGTCTGCTGCTGCTGGCGGTGCTGCTGTTCGGTCTCACCATTTTTACCGATCTGTCCTGGCTGCGGCTGATGGATCGCACCGGCGCGCTAACGCTGGATTTACTGGCGAAAGCCACGGATGCGGCGCAGCGTTTCCGCCAGCGCCGGGCCGAACGCAAGAGCGTGCAGCAGGTGCAGAAGCAGCGCAAGGTGGCGGTGGCCAAGCAGACCGAGCAACAGAAAAAGCGGGTGCCACCGACCATTGCACCGGCGCCCAAACCCGCCCAGCGCAGCCAGCGCGCAGAGAAGGAGCGGCAGAAAACCCTGTTTGAAGGCCCGATTACCGGTACGTTGCCGTCGCTGCAGTTGCTGGACGAGGCCGAACATTCCGACAAGGGCTATTCGGCAGAGGCGCTGGAGGCGATGTCGCGGCTGCTGGAACTCAAGCTGCTGGATTTTGGCGTTTCCGCCAAAGTGGTGGCGGTGTACCCGGGGCCGGTGATCACCCGTTTTGAGATCGAGCCCGACGCCGGCGTCAAAGTCAGCAAGATCTCCAACCTGGTCAAGGATCTGGCGCGCTCGCTGGCGGTGATCAGCGTGCGCGTGGTGGAAGTCATCCCCGGCAAGCCCTATGTGGGTATCGAGATTCCCAACGAAGACCGCGAGGTGGTGAACTTTCGCGAGGTGCTGTCCTCCAAGGCCTACGAGGACGCCAAATCGCCGGTCACGCTGGCGCTGGGCCACGACATCTCCGGCGAACCGGTCTGTGCGGACCTGGCCAAGATGCCACACCTGCTGGTGGCCGGTACTACCGGCTCGGGTAAGTCGGTGGGGGTCAACGCCATGCTGTTGAGCCTGCTGTACAAGTCA
>JBFHRT010000526.1:0-2276 GCA_041591575.1 Spongiibacteraceae bacterium | reverse complement strand
TTGCCGCCGTGACAGGCAAAGGCCTCGGCGCTGAATCCGCGCTCGCGAATTTCGCCGGCCACTTTTTCGCAGCTTTCGATGCGGCGACTGGCCACCACCACATGGGCGCCCTGCTCCGCCAGGCCATGACAGATGGCCTCACCGATGCCGCGGCTGCCGCCATTGACCAGGGCTACCTTGCCATCCAAGCGGAATTTGTCGATAAAGTTCATAGCATGTCCTCGTTGCGATTCGTAGGTAGGCCCGCATAAACGCTTTCCAGTGTCAGTGTGACCCGCGAAGCGCGGTGGTTATGCGGGCAATGTCCGGGTGGCGCTATTTCGCCGCGCCGCCAATTAGCTGGTGAATCAATTCAAAATCGATATTGCCGTCATCGTCGACCGCGGCGCTCTTGAGTTGTTGCATGACGGCGATCCAGCGATCGTAGTCGGCGGTTTTTTTCTGGTGATAGTCCAGCACCTGCGGGTGGGGCAGAATCAGAAAACGCTCGTCGCGAAGCCCCTGCACGGTACAGTCCGCCAGCTCATCGACGCTGATCACGCCCGGCGGCAGATCGCTGTGCTGACCATCGCGACCGATAATGGCGGTGGCGACATACTGGGGGCACAGCACCGACACCTTGATGCCCTGGTCGCCGTGGCGAATGGCCAGTGACTCGGCAAAACCGACGGCGGCGTGTTTGGTGGTGGAATAGGCGGCGTCACCCACCTGGCTGAGCAGGCCGGCGGCGGAAGCGGTATTGAGCAGGTAACCTGAGCCGCGCTCCAGCATCGACGGCAGCACCGCGCGGGCGGCGTAGACGTGGGACATCACATGCACCTGCCAAAGCAGTTCCCACTTGTCGTTGGGCAGGGAGGCGGCGAGGGGGCCGGCGTCGCCAAAGCCGAGGCCGGCATTGGAGCAGAACAGGTCTACCGGGCCGTAGTGGGTCTCGGCGGCCTTCACCAGGTTCTGGATATCCACTTCGCTGCTGACGTCGCAGACCATGGCGATACCGCCCACCTGCTGCGCCACCTCGTTGGCCGCGGCCTCGTCGAGGTCGGCCACCACGATGCCGGCGGCACCCTCTGCCTGAAAACGCTGCACCAACGCGGCGCCGATGCCGCGACCGCCACCGGTGACGATCGCGACCTTGTCCCGCAACTCCATAGGCTGTTCTCCCGTGCCAGCAATAAAGGCTCAGATGCCGCTGTTAAGAGTGGGAGTTATTGCGGGCTTTTGCCAATTATGATTGTGAATGGCATCTATTGGGGTGATCAATAACGACCAAGCGTCTTATTGAGCGAGGTGATAACTTGTGGGGTGTTGTTGCGGCGTTCACCGTCGAGTCACTGCCAGGGGAAGGAGATTGCCGCGTCGCCTGCGGCTCCCCGCAATGACGGGGAGTTTTATATTTTCTGGGGGGAGTAGTCGTAGGTCCGGATAAGCGCTTTACTGCGTCAGCGTGCCCCGTGAGCGGAGCGAGTGCGGTGGGCATGCGGACGATTCGCTGGAGTTGCTGTGTCATTGCGAGGAAGCAAATCGCCTGCTGTATAGGCGATTTGGTGACGTGGCAATCTCCATCCGGTCACTGCCACACTGAAGGAGATTGCTTCGGCGGAAAAACGCCTCGCAATGACGAACGCGGGCAACGCCCGCGTTCGTCATTTGATATGGGCGAGAATGCCGTCCAGCTCGTCCAGGCTGCTATAGCTGATCACCAGTTTGCCCTTGCCCTTGGCGCCGTGCTGGATGGCCACCGGCGCGCCGACGCGGCCGGACAAATCGTCCTGCAGCTGCTTGATATCCGGGTCCAGCCGCTTGTCGCTCTTGCTCTCGTCCTGCTCGCTGCTGAGCTTGCGCACCAGCGCCTCGGTCTGGCGCACCGACATGCCGCGCGCCACCACCTGGGTGGCGGCGCGGGACTGCTGCTCCGGCGCCAGCGCCAGCAGCGCGCGGGCGTGGCCCATTTCCAGGTCGCCGTGTTCCAGCAGGCGCTGCACGTCGTCGCGCAGGCTGAGCAGGCGCAGCAGGTTGGTGATGGTGGTGCGCGACTTGCCCACCACTTGGGCGATCTCGGCGTGGGTCAGCTCGAACTCGCGCTGCAGCCGCTGCAGCGCCATCGCCTCTTCCATCGGGTTGAGGTCTTCGCGCTGGATGTTCTCGATCAGCGCCATGGCCACCGCGGCCTCGTCCGGCACTTCGCGGATCAGCGCCGGCACGCTGTCCAGGCCGGCCAGCTGGGTGGCGCGCCAGCGGCGCTCGCCGGCGATGATTTCGTACTTGTCGCCGTCGAT
>JBFHRT010000525.1:0-2277 GCA_041591575.1 Spongiibacteraceae bacterium | reverse complement strand
GTCCGGGCAGGCCAGGGCGCCGCGGCCCAGCATCACGCTGCTACAGCCGCTGGCCTTTATGCAGGCGCGGTAGTCGGCCACGTCCCACACCTCACCGTTGGCCACCACTGGAATATCCAAAGCCGAAGCAACGGGCGCCAGCTTGTGCCAGTGTGCCGGCGGCTTGTAGCCGTCGGTTTTGGTGCGGGCGTGAATAACCAGTTCGCTGGCGCCGGCGCTATTCACCGCGGCGGCGATGTCTGCCAGTAGACTGTCGTCGCGGTAGCCCAGGCGGATTTTGGCGGTGACAGGAATCGCCGCCGGCACTGCGCTGCGCACCGCAGTGACGATGTCGTGCAACAGCTGCGGTTCCTGCAGCAGTACCGAGCCACCGCGGTGGCGGTTGACCACCTTGGCCGGGCAGCCAAAGTTCAGGTCGATGCCGGGTGCCCCCAGTTGCGCCGCGCGCTCGGCATTGGCTGCCAGCATCTCGACATTGCTGCCCAGCAGCTGTAGGTACACCGGGGTGCCGCTGGCGGTGACGCCGCCGCTATCCAGCTCCGGGCAGTAACGCAGAAATACCCGCCGCGGCAGCAGCTGGTCGGTGACGCGCACAAATTCGGTGACACAGCGGTCGATGCCGCCCAGCGCGGTGAGCAGGGCGCGCATGCGCGCATTGACAACGCCCTCCATGGGGGCGAGCAGCAATTTCATAGCGGTAGTGCCAATTAGGTAGTGCCAATAATAGGGTGACTGGACCGGGGGCTAGAGGGCGACCATTATAAAGTAAAGCGAAGGCGCCGTTGACAGGCGCCGGATGGCTGGCGGACTGCTCCCGGTAGCCTATAGTTAACATGCTGAAAAATAAAAAATTTGCAGCGCTGCCTCCGCACAGGAGGCGGGTTGCAATAGCGGCTTGTAATAGCAGCTCGTAATAAACAGGAGCGACACATGCAGCCAGATTTACTCGACCAGGGGCTGGAGCTGATGTACTTCGGCATGGGCACGGTATTTGTGTTCCTGGCCTGCCTGGTGGTGGCCACTAGCATCATGTCGGCGCTGGTGCAGCGTTACGCTCCCGAGCCCATGTTACCGGTCAAGCCGGCGCCGGCTGCGCCCGGCACGGCCGACGACAAGCAACGGATTGCCGCCATTATCGCGGCCATTCACAAATACCGTTCGCGCCATAAGTAACGCAGCGGTACGGCGCGAATCCAAAGAGACTGACCCTAAGAGTTATAAGGCACTTAATCCATGAGTGACAAAAAGCCCCTAGGTATCACCGACGTTGTGCTGCGCGACGCCCACCAGTCCCTGTTTGCCACCCGCATGCGACTGGACGACATGCTGCCCATAGCCGACAAGCTGGATCGCGTCGGCTTCTGGTCGCTGGAGTCCTGGGGCGGAGCCACCTTCGATGCCTGTATCCGCTACCTGGGGGAAGACCCCTGGGAGCGCATACGCGAGCTGAAAAAGGCCATGCCCAACACGCCGCAGCAGATGCTGTTCCGCGGCCAGAATATCCTCGGCTACCGCCACTATGCCGACGACGTGGTGAAAAAGTTTGTCGAGCGCGCCGCCACCAACGGCGTCGATGTGTTCCGGGTATTCGATGCCATGAACGACCCGCGCAATCTGGAAACCGCCCTCAAGGCGGTGCGCGAAGTGGGCAAGCACGCCCAGGGCACCATCTCTTACACCGTGAGCCCGGTGCATACCATCGATACCTGGGTGGAGCTGTCCAAAACCATCGAGAGCATGGGCGCCGACTCCATCGCCATCAAGGATATGGCGGGTCTGCTCAAACCCTATGTGGCCTTTGAGTTGGTCAGCCGTCTGAAAAAAACGCTGTCCATTCCGGTGCATATGCAGAGCCACGCCACCACCGGCCTGTCCACCGCCACCGCGCTGAAGGCCATCGAGGCCGGCATCGACAATGTCGACACCGCCATCTCGTCGATGAGCATGACCTACGGTCACTCGCCCACCGAGACGGTGGTGGCCATGCTGCAGGACACCGACCGCGACACCGGCCTGGATCTCGAGCTGCTGGAAGAGATCGCCGCCTATTTTCGCGAGGTGCGTAAGAAATACGCCAAATTCGAGGGCTCGCTGCGCGGGGTGGACTCGCGCATCTTGGTCGCCCAGGTGCCGGGAGGCATGCTCACCAATATGGAAAACCAGCTGCGCGAGCAGGGCGCGGCCGACAAGCTCGACGAGGTGCTGGCGGAGATTCCGCGGGTGCGCCAGGACCTGGGCTTTATCCCGCTGGTCACGCCCACCTCGCAGATTGTCGGC
>JBFHRT010000524.1:0-2282 GCA_041591575.1 Spongiibacteraceae bacterium | reverse complement strand
GCCGCCGGTGATGCCGGTGGCGGCCACCGCGGCCGCGAACGCGATCAGTGCCGGCACGGTGCTGGTGATTGACGACGATGCCGCGGCGCTGGATATCAGTCGCCGCATCCTCAGCCGCGAAAACTATCGCGTGGTGGTCGCCGGCTCTGGTCAGGAGGGCATCGACAAGGCGCTGGAGTGCAAGCCGGACGTGGTGGTGCTGGACGTGATGATGCCGGGCATGGACGGCTGGCAGGTGCTGAAAATGCTGCGCGACAACGAGCGCACGCGGGATATTCCGGTGCTGATGCAGTCCATGCTCAACGAGCGCGATCTGGCCATGCTGCTGGGCGCCAGCGAGTACCTGGTCAAGCCCATCGAGCGTGACAAGCTATCGCGGGCGGTGCGGGCGCTGCTGCCCGCCGAACACAGCGGCAACCTGCTGGTGCTGGAGAGTGACGGCGAGCTGGCGGCGCTGATCGAAGAACAGCTCGGCAGCGACAGCTGGGAGCTGTTCAAGCTCGACGACGTGGCTCAGGCTCAGGAGCTGCTGGATACCGTGCCCTTTCAGTTGATTGTGATCGGTGAGCATCGCGACACCGAGGCGGTGGCGGAATTTATGGAGCGCCTGCAGGGCTCGCCGGAGCATCGCCATATTCCGCTGTTGCTGATCGGGGCGAGCGCGAGCGAGACCGCCATTGTCGAGCAGTTGCAGTGCTACCTGCGGCGGCAGACGCCGGCGCCGGGTGAGGTGCGGGTCGAGGCGGGGTAGCGCTGTAGGTGCGGATTTATCCGCACAGGTTTTGGCTGGGTATCAGCGCTGTGGTATTGCCGGCAAGGCTTCTGGAGAGGGTGTGCGACTGAAGTCGCACCTACAGGGGGCTTCGTAGGGTGCGCTGTGCGCACCGCGTGGTGTGGGGTTGTGTGGTTTATTCCAGCGACAGGCGTCGCAGTTTGGCCAGTGCTTCTTCCAGCTGGCGCTTTTCGCGCAGCAGTGCGGCTTTCTGGCGGCTACTCTCGTCCAGTGCCTGCCGTGTCTTTCCCGCTTCCAGTTCCGATTCCAGCATTTGGCGCAGGGCATTGAACAGCAGGCCATCGGCGGGGCTGACCGGCTGCTCGCTGACAGTGAGGGCCTGGTGCAGCTGATCCAGTGCGGCCAGGGCCTTTTCGGTGTCGTAGATCGGGTTGTTGCCACCGGCCATGTGTACCAGCACGATGCCGGCCAGGGCCTGGCGGTGGGCGGCGGCGCCGGGCCGGGTGGCATTGGCGACGCGGCGATAGTCCACCAGCGCCTCGATCAGTTTGCCCTCGTTGAGCAGCTCGTAGGCGGTTTCCAGCGACATGGTCAGTGCTTCGCGCTGGGAGGTGGGCACGAAATCGGGCAGCTTCACCGCCTGGCTGCAGCCCGTCAGTGTTAGCACGGCGGTCAGCAGGGCGAGGGGCAGGCGGCGCTGGCTTGAGGGCTGTGTCATGCGGATTCCGGTGTCGCTGTCGTCGCTGCGGTGGAAAGTGTCGGATATTTTAGTACAGTCGGGCGTGGCGCTGCACCCAACAAAAAGGGCCCACTGTGGGGCCCTTTGCGGTTA
This sequence comes from Spongiibacteraceae bacterium, assembly GCA_041591575.1. Lineage (GTDB taxonomy): Bacteria > Pseudomonadota > Gammaproteobacteria > Pseudomonadales > Spongiibacteraceae > JBFHRT01. The sequence continues at coordinate 717 of JBFHRT010000524.1, read as the reverse complement.
GCTGGATCAGGCTTCGTCGAGGAAGCTGCGCAGGTGATCCGAGCGGGTCGGGTGGCGCAGCTTGCGCAGTGCCTTGGCTTCGATCTGGCGGATACGCTCGCGGGTGACATCGAACTGCTTGCCGACCTCTTCCAGGGTGTGGTCGGTGTTCATGTCGATGCCGAAACGCATACGCAGTACCTTGGCCTCGCGTGCGGTCAGGCCTGACAGCACGTCGCGGGTGGCTTCGCGCAGGCCCTCGCCGGTGGCGGAATCCACCGGTGAGGAGATGGTGGTGTCCTCGATGAAGTCGCCCAGGTGCGAGTCCTCGTCGTCGCCGATGGGGGTCTCCATGGAGATCGGCTCCTTGGCGATCTTGAGCACCTTGCGCACCTTGTCTTCCGGCATTTCCATGCGCTCGCCCAGCTCTTCCGGAGTGGGTTCGCGACCCATCTCCTGCAGCATCTGCCGTGAGATACGGTTGAGCTTGTTGATGGTCTCGATCATGTGCACCGGGATACGGATGGTGCGCGCCTGGTCGGCGATGGAGCGGGTGATCGCCTGGCGAATCCACCAGGTGGCGTAGGTGGAGAACTTGTAGCCGCGGCGGTATTCGAATTTATCGACCGCCTTCATCAGGCCGATATTGCCTTCCTGGATCAGATCAAGGAACTGCAATCCGCGATTGGTGTATTTCTTGGCAATCGAGATGACGAGTCGAAGATTGGCTTCGACCAT
>JBFHRT010000523.1:0-2287 GCA_041591575.1 Spongiibacteraceae bacterium | reverse complement strand
GGGTGTCGGCGAAGACACGCTGAGTGGCGATATTCCCGAAACCGTGTTCGTGATGTTCCAGATGACCTTTGCCATCATCACGCCGGCGCTGATCGTCGGCGGTTTTGCCGAGCGCATGCGCTTCTCCGCGGTGCTGCTGTTTTCGGCGCTGTGGCTGCTGGCGGTGTACGCACCGGTGACCCACTGGGTGTGGGGTGGCGGCTGGCTGGCGCAGATGGGCCTGCTGGACTTTGCCGGGGGTACGGTGGTGCACATCACGGCGGGTGCCGCGGCACTGGTGGCAGCGCTGGTACTGGGCAATCGCAACGGCTTTCCCGGTACTGCAATGCCGCCACACAACATGACCATGACCATCACTGGTGCCGGCATGCTGTGGGTGGGCTGGTTCGGCTTCAATGCCGGCAGCGCGCTGGCGGCCAATGGTGACGCCGGCATGGCCATGCTGGTGACCCACCTGTCAGCTGCGGCGGGTGCCCTTACCTGGTTGGGCATCGAGTGGCTGCGCTTTGGCAAACCCAGCGCGCTGGGTGCCGTGACCGGTATGGTGGCCGGCCTGGGTACCATCACCCCGGCTTCTGGCTATGTTGGCCCGGCTGGCGCGCTGGTGATCGGCGTCAGCGCCGGTGTCGTCTGCTTCTATGCCACCATGGGCATCAAGCGGGTGCTGAAAATCGACGACTCGCTGGATGTATTCCCGGTGCACGGCGTCGGCGGTATCCTCGGCACCTTCCTTGCCGGTATTTTCGCCAGCGACCAGTTGGGCCTGTTCAGCGGCCAGGGTCTGGCTGAGGGCGTGAGCATCACCCAACAGCTGGGCGTACAGCTCACCGGCATTGTTGCCACCTTTGTCTACACCGCGGTGGTGTCCTTTGTGCTGCTCAAGCTGGTCGGCCTGGTGACCGGGTTGCGGGTGGACGCGGAGGAGGAGACTCAGGGCCTGGACATTGTCGGGCACAATGAATCGGGTTACGATCTGTAATCCGCGCAGTACTCGGAAAACCCGGCCCTGTGCCGGGTTTTTTATGTCTGCAGGAAATCACTAATCCCATGCCACCCTCTGTCATCCTCTATGGCACCTCGGCCTGTCACCTGTGCGAAGACGCCGAGGCGCTGCTACTGGCCCTGCGCGATGCCGGGCTCGCTTTCGAGCTGCAAAAGATCGATATCGCCGACGACGACGCGCTGGTCGAGCGTTACGGCATCCGCATACCGGTACTGCGCCTGGCTGGCGGCGAGGCGGAACTGGGCTGGCCCTTCGACCTGCAGCAGGCCGCGGACTTTATTGGTGGCGCGGCGTGAGTCGAGCAATTGCAGGCATGGAAAGCGGAGACTGGTCGTGACGGTGGTGGTAAGCGGTCTGGGGCTTTACCCGGTGAAATCATTGGCTGGACGCTGCCCGTCTCGTATCGGTGTCGGCGCACTGGGCCCTGAGGGCGATCGCCGCTGGATGGTGGTGGATGCCAGCGGCCGCTTCGCAACCCAGCGCAGCCACCCGCGCATGTGCCTGCTGGCCGCCGACAGCGATGGTGCTGCTCTGGTCCTTAGCGGAGCCTCGGCGGAGCCCTGCCGGGTGCTGTTGTCTCGGGTGTTGGCCCAGGCGCGGCTGCTGCGCGCCGAGGTGTGGGGTGAGATGGTGGATGCCCTGGATGCCGGCGATGAGGCTGCCGCCTGGCTCAGTGCTCAGCTGGGTGATGAATTGCGGCTTTGCTATATGCCGGACACGGCGGCGCGGCAGGTCGATACCGATTTTGGCCGGCGTGGCGATCGTGTCGGCTTTGCTGATGGCTTTCCGTTTTTGCTGGTGTCAGAGCAGTCGGTGGCGGATGTCAGCCGCGCCCTGGGGCGCCCCTTTGATGCCTGGCGCATGCGGCCCAATATTCTGATTCGCGGCGCCGCCGCCTTTGCCGAAGACGGCTGGCGGCGGCTGCGCATCGGTGAGCTGGAATTCGAGGTCGTTAAACCCTGTTCGCGCTGTGTGATACCGAGCATCAACCCGGCTACGGCCGAGCGGGAGGGTGATGTGGTTCAGTCGCTGCGTCGCTACCGGCGCGCCGATGGCAAGATCTATTTCGGCCAGAACTTGATCCATCGCGGCGAGGGTGAGATTTGCATCGGTGATCGGGTCGAGGTGCTGGAATAGGGCGCCACTGGCTACTGGCCGCTGAGTATCGCCAGCTCAGCGGCGGGAACAATATGCTGTTCGCCGGCGGCCACCAGCGGGTGTCCGCTGCCGATTTTCTGGCTGTAGATGGTGGCAAACGCCAGTACGCTTTTAACGTAGCCCCGG
>JBFHRT010000522.1:0-2289 GCA_041591575.1 Spongiibacteraceae bacterium | reverse complement strand
TTTTTCACCAGTCCCACGCCGGTGCTTGTTACGAGGCGCCGCAGACATTGCAGTAAATCCCCGGAGAGGTGGCCGAGTGGCTGAAGGCGTGCCCCTGCTAAGGGTATATCTGGGAAACTGGATCGAGGGTTCGAATCCCTCCCTCTCCGCCATAAACGAAAAGCCCCGGCATTTGCCGGGGCTTTTTTGTTTATCCCGCAGGGCGGGTGAGAACCCTCCGGTTCGACAAAACGCGCCAGCGTTTTGAAACAAGGCGCGCAGCGCCGCAGCCCGCAGGGTCAGAACAGCCTCAAGGCTGTTCTGATTAATCCCTCCCTCTCCGCCATATAAGCAAAAAGCCCGGTCTTGTGCCGGGCTTTTTTGTGCCTCCTCACGCCTGTTGGGGTAGGTCGATCTCGACGGGGCTGGATTAGAAGTCGCCCCTGCGCCCTCCTGTATTCCGCCTTTCTCGCTTACAGTCCCCCGGCCTCACCGCATAGGGGTATTTGCGTATACGCGTCTGTTGCCGGCGAGACTATGCTGCGCGGCGTTTTGCGCGCCGGACCGGTGTCGTTGCCGGTGTGAGGGTAGCGCTGGCTGACAGCGCACAGGGATAGACGTATGCTGGTGCCTTCAGCAGAAATGTTAAGAATAAAATCAAACAGCGACATGGAAAGGAGTGTGGTGTCGAGGTGACAGGCGGTTACCAACAGGTGCTGATGATGCGCGCCGGCTTGCAGGCCGTAGCCGGGGCGTGGCTGTGCGGGTACCCGGCATGAACTGGCCTCCGCCGCTGCGGGTGTGGCTGCCGCTTGCGCTGCTGTTCTCCAGTCTGCTGGTTGGCGCCACCGCCATGGTGGCGGCTGTTCATCTTGAGGCCCTGCAAACCGCGCTACTTGTCGCAGCACTGGTGCTGGTGTTGAACACGCTGCTGTGGCTGGGCCTGTGGCGCCAGGTTCAGCAGCCTTTGCGGCAGTTGGTCGCGGAGCTGCGCGGCGGTGAGCGGGTCGACGGCCCCCTCCCTGGCCTGGAGCACAGTGGTGAAATCGCCGAGCTTGCGCGATTGCTGGCGCAGGCGCAGGCGGCCTACGTGGCCGATCAACAGCGCCTCAGTGCCAGCTTTGCACGTAGCGCCCAGTTTGGCAGCCTGTTATCGGCAGGCGGCAAGCTGCTGGACGCCAACGATCATGCGCTGGAAGTTGCCGGCGTCGCGCGTGAGGCAGTGATTGGCCGGGACTTCTGGGATACGCCCTGGTGGGCTGATGACGCCGACGCGCAGGCGCAGCTGCGGCTGGATATAGCCAGCGCCGCAGCCGGTGAGCAGATCCAGCGAATTGTCAGCTATCCCGCAGTGGGCGGCGGTCGGCGCCGGGCGCGCTTTTCGCTGCGACCACTGCAGGACCGCAGCGGGCAGGTGAAGTGGCTGCTGGCCGAAGGGCAGGATATCACCCAGATGCTGGAGGCAGAGGAGCGCAGCCAGCGCCTGAGTGCCTTCTACGCCATGCTCAGCCGCAGTAATACCCTGATTGCCCGCGCCGAAACTGAAGAGTTGCTGCTCGACGGTATCTGCCAGGCCGTGGTGGAGCTGGAGGAGATCGGCGGTGCCTGGGTCGGCTGCCTGGACGCGGCCGGGCAGTTGCGTCCGCTGGCGGCCGCCGGCATTGATAGCGAGCATCTCGAGCCATTGAGCCAGTCGCTAGGCGCCGCGCTGAGCGACGGCACTGGCTCGCTGGGCGGCGCCCTGCAGCGGTGCGAGCACCAGGTCAGCAATGGCTTTGCCGAGGAGCCAGATGCCCGCGGCGAGCATAGCTGGGAGCGGAGCGTGCGCAGCGCAGGCTTTTTCGCCGCTGCCTGTTTTCCCATCTTCCGCAATGGCGAGATGGCGGGGGCGCTATCACTGTACGCTGGTCGCAGCGGCATGTTCAGCGGCGAGCTGGTAGCCCTGCTCGACAAGCTGGCGGAAGATGTTTCCTATGGCCTAGATGCCCTTGCCCGCCAGCAGCAGTTGCACCTGGCGGCGACCGTGGTCGACAGTACCCGCGAATCGATTATTGTCACCGATGCCGAGCGTCGGGTAGTCAGCGTCAACCGCGCTTTTACCGCGATCACAGGGTTCGCTGCCGACGAAGTAATCGGCCGCGATCTGGCGCTTACCGAGCTGGGGCAGCAAGATAACGGCTACTACAACACCATGTGGCAGCTGGTGGAAAGCAATGGCCACTGGCAGGGAGAGTTGTGGTCGCGACGCAAGAGTGGCGAGCCTTTCCCTGCGCTGTTTTCCATTGCTCAGGTCAAAGACCCGCAGGGGCG
>JBFHRT010000521.1:0-2291 GCA_041591575.1 Spongiibacteraceae bacterium | reverse complement strand
GGAGGGGATCTGCAGGCGGAAGAACTTGTGCTGGGCATCCACCGCCACCGCGCCGGAGGCGCCGAAACCGTAAAACTCCACCCGCCGCGCCGCCCCCAGCGCCTCCACCGCGCGCTCGATGGCGGCCACGTCGATAGCATCACGCACCTTCTTCAGCGTCTCCATGGTGGAATCGAACACCTTGAAGGTGTATTCGCCGGCCGAGTCCTGCTCGCTGAAGTGGTACTGCTGATAATTGGGGCTGTGCGCCAGGTGCTGGGCCAGGCCCAGCTTGAAAGCCTGGAAACCGTCGCAGCCGATAGCCCGACAGAAACGCACCACCGTGGGCTCGCTGACATGGGCCTCCTGGGCCAGGTCGACGATGCGCATGTGGATGACGTCGCCGGGGCGCGCCAGCACAAAATCGGCCACCTTGCGCTCGGACTTGCGCAGATCGCGGCGACCGGTCTCGATGGCGCGGATAATATTTCGCTGTTTCAAACCGGCCCCTTGCTCCGGTGGATATTGGGGCCATTGTAGCGCAATGCCACCGGCGCTTGTTCCGCCGCCGCCCGGCGCGGGCTACAATGCGCGCCATGGATGTTTCGCATATTCTCGACGATCTCAACGACGCCCAGCGCGAGGCGGTGGCAGCACCGCCCGGCAACTCGCTGGTGCTGGCCGGCGCCGGCAGCGGCAAGACCCGCGTGCTGGTACACCGCATCGCCTGGCTGGTGGAGGCCGAGGGCTGCTCGCCCCACAGCATTCTGGCGGTGACCTTCACCAACAAGGCCGCCCGCGAGATGCGCGCGCGCATCGAGGCACTGCTCAACACCCCCACCCAGGGCATGTGGGTGGGCACCTTCCACGGCCTCGCCCACCGCCTGCTGCAGACCCACCACGCCGAGGCCGGCCTGCCCGCCAATTTCCAGATACTGGACAGCGACGACCAGCTGCGTCTGGTCAAGCGTATCCACCGCGAGCTGGACCTGGACGAGAGCCGCTGGCCGCCGCGCCAGGCGCAGTGGTTTATCAACGGCCAGAAGGACGAGGGCCGGCGCCCGCAGCATATCGAGGACTACGGCAACGACCTGTTCCTGACCACCATGCTGCGGGTGTACACGCGCTACGAGGAAATCTGCCAGCAGCAAGGCGTGGTGGATTTCGCCGAGCTGCTGCTGCGCGCCCACGAGTTGTGGCTCAAGCAGCCGGCACTGCTGGCCCACTACCAGCAACGCTTCCGCCATCTGCTGGTGGACGAGTTCCAGGACACCAACACCATCCAGTACGCCTGGCTGCGGCTGCTGGCGGGCGAGCGCGTGCCCATCACCGCGGTGGGCGACGACGACCAGTCCATCTACGGCTGGCGCGGCGCGCGCATCGAGAACATCCAGCAGTTCGCCCGCGACTTCCGCGAGGTGCACACCGTGCGCCTGGAGCAGAACTACCGCTCCACCGCCACCATCCTCAAGGCCGCCAATGCGGTGATCACCCACAACAGCGATCGCCTCGGCAAGGAGCTGTGGACCGACGGTGACGACGGCGACCCCATCGCCCTGTACGCCGCCTTCAACGAATACGATGAAGCCAACTTCATTACCGACCGCATCGACGAACTGCTGCGCGAAGACTACCGCCGCAGCGACGTCGCCGTGCTCTACCGCAGCAACGCCCAGTCGCGCAACCTGGAAGAAAGCCTGATCCGCGCCGGCATCCCCTACCGCATCTACGGCGGCCAGCGCTTTTACGAGCGCCTCGAGATCAAGAACGCGCTGTCCTACCTGCGACTGATCGCCCAGCGCAACGACGACACCGCGGTGGAGCGGGTGATCAACACCCCCACCCGCGGCATCGGCGCCCGCAGTGTGGAGGCGCTGCGCAGCTACGCCCGCGAGCACGGCTGCTCGCTGTGGCAGGCCGCGCTCAGCATCGTCGAACAGAAACTGCTGCCGGCCCGCGCCGCCAACGCCCTGGCCGCCTTCTGCGAGCTGATCGACCGCCTCGACGGCGACACCCGCGAACTGGACCTGGCCGAGCAGGTCGACCACGTCATCAGCGCCTCCGGCCTGCTGGACTTCCACCAGAAGGAAAAGGGCGAAAAGGGCCAGGCGCGGGTGGAAAACCTCTACGAACTGGTCAGTGCCGCACGCAACTTTGAACTGGACGATGACGACGAGCGCACGCCGCTGCAGGCACTGCTGGACCAAGCGGCGCTGGACGCCGGCGACCAGCAGGCCGACGAGGGCGAGGACAGCGTGCAGCTGATGACCCTGCACTCGGCCAAGGGCCTGGAATTCCCGGTGGTGTTTATC
>JBFHRT010000520.1:0-2293 GCA_041591575.1 Spongiibacteraceae bacterium | reverse complement strand
CCACCTTGCGCTGCTCGTAGCGTTGGCTGGTGTCGCTCCAGTAGTGTTCGGCGGCGGCCTCGATGCCGCCGCTGGTGAGCACCGTGCAGTTCTCGGGCAGGTAGTCGAACAGGGTGGCGCAGCGCTCGAAGAACAGCGGCAAGTAGTATTCGATGCCGGGGGGCGCAATGCCGTCGCTGACATCCTGGTAGATCGGGCAGCGGCGGTGGTCGACCTCGAAGCGTTCGTGCCAGCGGCGGCGGAAGGCGGCGATGCCATCCTCGTCCAGCGGGAATTCCTTGCCCGGCAGCAGGCGCAGGGCGTCGACCTGCTCGATGCTGCGCTGGTTTTCGGGGTCGAAGCTGCGCAGGGTGTCGATCTCATCGTCCAGCAGGTCGATGCGTATCGGCAGCTTGCTGCCCATGGGGTAAATGTCGATCAGGGCGCCGCGCAGGGTGTACTCGCCGTGCTCGTACACGGTGTCCACATGGCGGTAGCCGCTCAGCTCCAGCTGCTGGCGCAGGGCCTTGAGATCGAGGGTCTGGCCGCGGCGGAAGTCAAAGCTGTGGCGCAGCAGGTATGCCGGTGGCGCCAGCCGCTGCATCAGGGTGCTCACCGGCACCACTAAAATACCGCGCTCCATCTGCGGCAGATTGCTGAGGGTCAGCAGGCGCTCAGAGATGATGTCCTGGTGGGGCGAGAAGCTGTCGTAGGGCAGGGTTTCCCAGTCGGGCAGCAGCCGCACCGGCAGGTCGGCAGCGAAAAAGTGCAGTTCCTGCTCCAGCCGGTAGGCGCTGGCGGTGTCGGCGGTGACCAGCAGCAGCGGCTGCGCTTGGCTGGCGGCCAGCTGGGCGGCGGCCAGGCTCTGGGCGGCGGCCGGCAGCTGCCCCCAGCTCTGGCGGTCGCCCTTTTTTGGGGTGATGTCGGGGCTTGGCAATAGCACGGTGTTTGCGGATTCCCTGGGGCCTGCATTTGGGGCGGGCATTGTAGCGCGCCGGCGGGGGGATATGTAGCGCGCCTGCCGGACGACCTCTCAGGGGGTATACATGCAGGGAATACTTGCAATAGCGGCCATGTTATCGGCGATTCGGTTGAACTTGGGAGGGCAAATAACGATAATACGCGCTCCTTTTTCCGCGCAATCCAAGGGTAGCCCATAGTGACCGAAAGAAAACGTGAACGGCCGGCCGACTATTTCGCCGACTGGAAGGAGCGTGAAGCACTGGCAGAAGCCATGATTCCGCTGGTTGGCAAGCTCTACCGTGTGAACAACGTCAAGACCTATATCTACGGTAAGAGCCTGGTGAACCAATCGGTGCTGGAGATCATGCAGGCGCACCGCTTTGTACGTCAGGTCGAGCAGAACGAGCTTTCGGAATTCGAAACCTATCCGGTGATCAAGGCGCTGGCCGAGCTGGATCTGGGTACCGCCCATATTGATGCAGGCCGCATTGCCGTCGGTTACGAAGAAGAGGGCAAGGCCAAGGGCCAGACCGTTGAAGATTACGTGCGCTCCCAGGTCGACGGCCTGATCGGCGCCTCCCACGAGCCGGCGCGCGCGCCGCGCGACGTCATCCTGTATGGCTTTGGCCGCATCGGCCGCCTGATGGCACGCCTGCTGATCGAAAAGGCCGGTGGTGGCGAAAACCTGCGCCTGCGCGCGGTGGTGGTTCGTCCCAGCGGCAACGAAGACGACCTGGTCAAGCGCGCCAGCCTGCTGCAGCGCGATTCGGTTCACGGTCCCTTTAAAGGCACCATCCGCGTTGACGAAGAGCGCCAGAGCTTTGTCGCCAACGGCAACGAGATCAAGGTGATCTACGCCGGTTCACCCACGGAGATCGACTACACCCAATACGGCATCAAGGATGCCATCGTGGTCGACAACACCGGCAAGTGGCGCGACCGCGAAGGCCTGTCCCAGCACCTGCAGTGCCCGGGCGTGTCCAAGGTCATCCTCACCGCTCCGGGTAAGGGCGATCTCAAGAACATCGTCTTCGGCATCAACAACGATGAGATTCTGGACAGCGACACCATTATCTCCGCCGCCAGCTGTACCACCAATGCCATCGCGCCGCCGCTGAAAGCGCTGGACGACGAGTTCGGCATTGAAAACGGTCACGTTGAAACGGTTCACGCCTACACCAACGACCAGAACCTGATTGATAACTACCACAAGGCCAAGCGCCGTGGCCGCAGCGCACCGCTGAACATGGTTATCACCGAAACCGGCGCCGCCAAGGCCGTCGGCAAGGTGTTGCCGCAGTACGTGGGCAAGCTGACCGGCAACGCCATCCGCGTGCCGACACCGAACGTG
>JBFHRT010000519.1:0-2300 GCA_041591575.1 Spongiibacteraceae bacterium | reverse complement strand
TTAGCGTTTCCGGCGAACGTCCGCAACGCAAGCTTATGCGGACCTACGTCGCTAAGTTAATGGCATTGCGGCGCACCCTACGGAGCGAGCCGCAACGGCTTTCGCGCAGGCTAGCCTTCGGCCACCACCCGCACCTCCAGCGCCGGGCAGGCCAGCGACAGGGTGCCGAACAGCGGGCAGCGGCCCTTGAACAGCTCCACCAGCCCCTCGGCCTCGCTCTGGCTGATGCCGGTCACCGCAAACTCCAGGGTGACACCATTGAACACCGTGCGGTCCTCGCGCACCGGGTGGTCGCGGTCCACCCAGCCGCTAATGCGCGCCTGCACCCTCTGCAGGCTCAGCCCCGCCTCGCCGGCGAACATCTGCAGCTGCTCCACCCCGCAGGCGGCCACCGCCGCCACAAACAACTCGCCCGGGGTCCAGGCCTCGCCGGGGCAGCCGTTCCAGGGTGGGCCGTCGATCACCAGATGCTGGTCGCGCACATTGGCCAGCATGCGGCCGAAGGTGTCGGTGGAATGCACGGCGGCGCCGTATTCGCGGATATTGCTCATCGACCCAATCCTCGCGGTTTTTGTCTCAGCGTAGCCGCCGCCAAGCGAGCGCGCCACGGCAATCAAAAGGCTTGTGCGCGGCTTGGCAGTGGCCGTAGAATCCGCCGTCCTCGGCTTCCTGTCGTTTTTATGCAGCTGGTTTCCTTTAACGCCTTCCGCACGTTGCAGCTTCCCGGCGTCCGCTATATCAAGCCCGATCACTACCTGCAGCACCTGCCGGAAATACGCGCCGCCGACTGGCTGCTGTTTCCCGAATACTGGCAAATTGGCGCACTGGCCTTCGGCGTCAATCCGCGCCTGTTCCCCAGCCTGGCCAGTTACTGGCTGGGCCATGACAAGGTGGAGATGACCCGCGCTTTCACTGCGCTGGCGCCGGCCCATGTGCCCTTTACCCTGATCGAGGCCAACAGCGCCGAGGGCGCCGAGCGGGTGTGGGATGCCATGCCCCTGCCCTTCGTCGCCAAGATTCCGCGCAGCAGCGAGGGCGCGGGGGTGTTTCTGATCGAAGACCGCGCCGGCTGGCGCGACTACTGTGCACTCAGCCCGGTGCTCTACGCCCAGGAATACCTGCCCATCGACCGCGATATGCGGGTGGTGGTGATTGGCACTGAGGTGCTGGGCGGCTACTGGCGGCTCCAGCCCGAGGGCGGCTTTCACAACAACCTGGCCCGCGGTGGCCGCATCCTGAGCGAGCCGCTGCCGGCAGCGGCGCTGGAACTGGTCAGCCGGCTGGCGCTGGGGCTGGGCATCGACCACGGCGGCTTCGACATTGCCTGGGTGAATGGCCACCCCTATGTGCTGGAGTTCAACCGCCTGTTCGGCAACCGCGGGCTGGGGGAACTCAACGCCGAATTGTCGCGGGCCATGTTCGACTACCTGAGCGCGCGCCACGCCGAGCGCGATCCGCCGCGGCCGCAGGCACCGGAGCGCTGGCGCCGGGCGGGTTGAGCGCGCATGCCTGCTATGCTTGCAGCAGTGATTGCAGTCGGGAGCGGCGATGACTCGGAGCGCGACAACAGCGGCGCGGGCGCTGGTATGGATGCTGGCGGGTGCATTGGCAGCAACCGCCGCGCGGGCCGCCACCCTGGCGGTGCCCGCGGACGGCGATGTGGTGGGTGCAATGGCCGAGACTCACAGCGTTGCCGCCGACACCCTGGCCGACATCGCCCGCCGCCACAGCCTCGGTTTTGGCGAGCTGCGCTGGGCCAATCCGGAACTGGATCCCTGGCTGCCGCCTGCCGGCAGCCGCGTCACCCTGCCGCGGCGCTTCATTCTGCCGCGCGCGCCGCGCGCCGGCATTGTGCTCAACCTGGCCGAGCGCCGGCTCTACTACTACCCCTCTGCTGACGAGGTGGTGACCTACCCGGTGGGCATTGGCCGCCCGGAATGGCCCACCCCCACCGGTCGCACCGCGGTGGTGGGCAAGCTGCACCGCCCCGCCTGGTATCCGCCGCCGGCGGTGCGCGCCGAGCACGCCGCCCGCGGCGAACCGCTGCCGGCGGTGGTGCCGCCGGGGCCGGACAATCCCCTGGGCGAGTACGCACTGCAGTTGGGGCTGCCCGGTTACCTGATTCACGGCACCAACCTGCCCGGCGGTGTCGGCTTGGCAGTGTCGCACGGCTGTGTGCGTCTGTACCCGGAAGACATCGCGGCGCTGGTGCCGCGCATTGCCACCGGCACACCGGTGCATATCGTCGACCAGCCCTTCAAGGCCGGGCAGTTTCAAGGGCAGCTGTATGTGGAAGTGCA
>JBFHRT010000518.1:0-2302 GCA_041591575.1 Spongiibacteraceae bacterium | reverse complement strand
CTTTGACATCACACTGCACCGGCAACGCCACACCACCGCGCTTTTCGATTTCCGCACAGGTGTTCTGCAACTTCTCCAAGGTGCGGCCGGTTACGGCGACCTTCGCGCCCCGCTCCGCCAGCGCAAAGGCAATACCCTGCCCCACGCCCTGGCCGGCGCCGGTCACGATGGCCACTTTCGATGCCAATGTTGTCATGCTCACTCTCCCACTGCCTGTTGTTACAACATTTGTTGCAACCATTTGTTACAACCGTTCGTTGCAGCCACGCTGAATTGCGGCGCCGCCGTTCGCGATTGCGACTTGTTGCGGCTTATTGTGCCGATTGCGGCGGGGGGAGTGAAACGACCACGGAGGGAAAGCGGCGACCGGTACAAATCACTGTACCCGTCGCCAGCTTGGTGTAGGCTCGATTTGAACGCTACTTGCGCGCTGAGATTCAGCGGGCCGCGGCGGCCGCCTCAGCAATCAGTGCCGGCCCGCGATAGATAAAACCGGTGTAGACCTGCACCAGGGCCGCGCCGGCAGCAAACTTCTCCGCAGCCGAGGCGGAGTCACTGATGCCGCCGACACCGATGATGGGAATATCCGCATCCAGCGCTTCGCGCAGCTGACGGATCACTTCCGTGGACTTGTCGCGCACCGGCGCGCCGCTGAGGCCGCCGGCCTCCTCGCCGTGCGGCAGGTGGCGCACGGCATCGCGCTCGATGGTGGTGTTGGTGGCTATCACCCCGTCTATCTGCTGATCGTTAAAGGCGGCAGCCACCTCGCGAATATCCTCCGCCGCCATGTCCGGTGCGATCTTCACCGCCAGCGGCACGTAGCGGCCGTGCTCCTCGGCGAGCTTGGCCTGCTCGGCCTTGAGCGCCGCCAACAACTGCCGCAACGGCTCGCCGAACTGCAGGTCGCGCAGCCCCGGCGTATTGGGCGAAGACAGGTTGACGGTGATATAGCTGGCATGGGCGTAGACCTTGCGCATGCAGATCAGGTAATCGTCCACCGCCTGTTCAGCGGGTGTGTCCTTGTTTTTGCCGATATTAATGCCCAGTACACCGTCAAAGCGCGCCCGCTTGACCTGCTCCACCAGGTGATCCACCCCCTGGTTATTGAAACCCATGCGGTTGATGATGGCCTGGGCTTTGGGCAGGCGAAACAGGCGCGGCTGCGGGTTGCCCGGCTGCGGCCGCGGCGTCACGGTGCCCACTTCGATAAAGCCAAAACCCAGCGCCGCCAGGCCGTCGATGTGCTCGGCATTCTTGTCCAGCCCCGCCGCCAGACCCACCGGATTGGGAAAGCGAATGCCCATCACCTCAACCGGGCGCTCGGCGATCGCAGGGCGCACCAGGCCGCTCAACCCAAGTCGCTGCAGCAGCGAGATGGCCGCCAGCGCCAGGTGGTGAGAGGTTTCCGTGGGCAAGCAGAATAACAGGCGTCGTAACAGCGAATACATGGGGCTCCTCAGTTAACAGTAGTGGTTCACGAGGCCGCGGGAGCGCGGCGCAGGCGGGCAAACAGCCCGCGCAAATCCTGTTCAATGGCGTACAGGCTGGGCAGGTAAAACAGCGTGATGACGCTGCCAAATATCACCCCCCACAGCATTACCATGGCAATCGGCGCAATCATGGGGTTGGTGCCAAAGATGCCGTAGGCTACCGGGTAAAGCCCGGCCACCGTGGTCAGCGTGGTGATGAAGATCGGCCGCAACCGCGTCAGCGCGGTAGCGACCAGCTGCTCGCGCTTAAGAAATTGATCGCTGCGCGCGCGGTTGAGCTGGTCGATCATGATCAGCGAATCGTTGACCAGTATGCCCGCGAGACCGGTGATACCCACCAGCGCCGACAGGCTCAGCACCATGCCCTGCAGGGCAAAGGCCAGCATCACCCCGAGCACGCCCAGTGGAATGACCAGCACCACCAACAGTGGCTGCGACACCGAGTTAAACAGCAGCACCAGCAGCACCACGATACCCGCCACGCTGAGCACTGCGGCATTACCCAGATTGCCCAGCGCGTCCTGCTGGCGCTCCGCTTCACCGCCCTCGACCAGCGTCAATTCGGGGTAGCGCTCGCGCAGCCGCTGCCCGGCGACATAGTCGTGAATGTAGCGGCTGATCTGCGTCACCGACACCACGTCCTTGTCGATACTGGCATACACGGTCACCGTGCGACGACCGAAGTAGTGGTAGATATTGGCTTCGTTGGGGCGCAATTTGAACTCCGCCACACTGCGCAACAGCACCGGCTGCCCGTGCTTGTTGATCACCGCCAGTCCCTGCAGCGTATCCAGCTTGCCCTGCTCGGGCTG
>JBFHRT010000517.1:0-2308 GCA_041591575.1 Spongiibacteraceae bacterium | reverse complement strand
CTGGTCGGTGCCGTGGTTGGGGGCGGCCAGCATGATCAGGTCGTCCACCGCATCGCGCACGCTGCCCCACCACTTGACGGCCCAGCGCGGTTCTATGCCGCCCTGGCTGTGGCCGATGACAGCCAGCGGGCGGCCGCTGAGGGCGTGAATGCGGCGCACCGCGTGAACGATGTATTCACTGGAGACCTGCAGGTCGCCGAGGCCGCGGTCGGGGTAGCTGACGATGCAGACGTCGAATCCTTGCTCGCTGAGCAGTGGCTCGTAGCTCCAGGTCCACTGTTCTTCACCATTGGTAAAGGTGCCGTGTACCAGCAGTACCGGATTTTTGTCGGGGTTCTCAAATTCGTTGCAGGCCCAGGCGCTGTCCAGCGTCTCGGTATCGGTCTCCAGCGGCGGTTCGGCGACCGCTGACGCGGTCGCGCTGTTGGAGCTGCTTTGATTGCAGGCGCCCAGAACTGCACTCAGTGCCAGCAGCGCGCTGCACATAAACGGGTGGTGTTGTGATCGGCGATTCATGATCTGGCGCTCCCTGCCTTGCTGTTATTGTTGTTGAGAACAGTGTAGGCCAAGGGCGCCGCGATCGCCGCCGCTGCCTTTGTGCTGGCGGGCTTTCGCGCTAGCGCACGGTCAACGGTTGCGGCGCCGGCTGAAAGAACTGGTCGTACCATTTGCGCAGCTTGGTAATGGGGCCGTCGCCGTCACAGAGAATGGGGTCGGGGCGGTAGATCTTGCTCTCCCACACCTCGATGTCCTGGCTGAATGCCGCCCAGGCGACCTCGGGGTACATGGCGATGAACTCTGCCGGCAGCGGCTGCTCGCCGGCCGGTGCGATCAGCACTGCTGAGGTCAGTTCCACCTGACGGGCATTTACCGGCGTGAAATAGTTGAGCCACCAGGCGTCGTAGCTGAATTCCGCCTCGCTCTGGCGGGTGTGGAAGTACATCACCGCTGGGCCGTGATAGGTGGCATGGCCCTCGTGGCGACCCTCGGGCTCGTCGCCGCGCAGCTCGGCAAGGTTGAAGGGCAGGTCCGGCGGCACAATAAAGCTCGCTTTCGGGTCGGGGCAGACCACCGAGTACTGGGTGACGGTATGGGCCTCGAAGCTGATGTCGAAGGTTTCCTCGCGACCTCCGAGAACAAAGGCGAAGTGGCCGCTGTCGACGATGTTTTCCACGATCTCGTGGCCCTGGGTATTGACCAGGCGGCGCTTGAAGCGCCAGTCGCCGCAGCCGCTGTCTCCCCAGGCCGAAATCGCCGGCAGTTGCCAGTCAGGCTCGCTGGCGCCGTCGGGGTCGTACCAGAGGGCGATGAAACCGTTTTGTTCTGACAGCGGCCAGCCGGTCAGGGCATTGTTAGCGCGCTCGGGAATACGCTTGGCGTAGGGAATGTGCACACAGCTGCCGTCACCGTCGAATTGCCAGCCGTGGAAAGGGCAGCGCAGGGTATCGCCGATTACTTTGGCGCCATTGCCGGCCAGGTGGGCGCCGAGATGGGGGCAGTGGGCGTCGAGTACCGCGGCGCGGCCCGCTTCGCCGCGATAAAGCACCAAGTCGCGGTCGAAGAAGTGCAGGGCCTTGATCTCGCCGGCGGCCAGCTCCTGCGACAGGGCGACGATATACCAGCCGCGGCCGTAGCGGCCGGGCTGCTGGAAGGCGTATTGATACTCCGTCATCGCAGGCTCCCCCGTGATTCCGTAGATGCTACGAGATTAGACGAGGCATGGCTGTCGAGGCAACGAAAATGCGCCGGAGAGTACTTACCGATTGTTAATAATATGCGGCCGCGGGCGCGAAAGTGTCACCTCTGTAGGTACGGCTTTAGCCCTACAAATTCCTGGGCTGTGGCGGATTGTGTCGAGGATGCGCGGCTGAAGCCGCAGCCGCAAAAGCGCTCAGCCGCCGTGGCAGCGCTTGAACTTTTTGCCGCTGCCACACCAGCAGGGCTCGTTGCGGCCTGGTTTGTGCGGCGGCAGCATATCGCCGTCCAGGTAGTACCAGCGGCCGTCTTCGTGCACAAAGCGCGAGCGCTCGTGCAGCTGGCCCTCACCGGTGTCGTCGCGATAGTAAGCGGCGAATTCGACCCAGTCGCTGCCGCTGGCGATCACCTGGAGTCCCAGCCACTGAGTGGCGGCGATGTTCTGCGCCAGTACCTGGCGGTCGTCGTCGCGACGTTTGCTGGGGTGATGGCTGGCGATCAGGTAATCGACGGCGCCGCAGGCGAAGGCACAGTAACGCGAGCGCATCAGCGCCTCGGCGGTGGCGGCGGGGACCGCGCCGTGCAGTGCCGGCGCGCAGCAGTCAGCGAAGGG
>JBFHRT010000516.1:0-2308 GCA_041591575.1 Spongiibacteraceae bacterium | reverse complement strand
TTCTTCTCACCGGGGTTGAAGCGCACGTTTTCCAGCAGTGCCAGCTGACCGGCTTCCACGTCGACGCCATCGCGCCAGTCGGCCACCACCGGCACCTCGCGGCCCAGCAGCTCGCCCAGGTGGGCGGCCACCGGCTTGAGCGAAAACTCCTCGGCGTACTCGCCCTCGGTGGGGCGCCCCAGGTGCGACATCACCAGTACCCGCGCGCCCTGGGCCAGGGCCGCCTCAATGGTGGGCAGCGCGGCGCGGATGCGCGCGTCCGAAGTGACCTTGCCGTTCTTGACCGGCACATTGAGATCCTCGCGAATCAGCACGCGCTTGCCGGCCAGATCCAGGTCGCTCATTTTGATGACGGACAGTGCCATGGGTTGTTATTCCTCGTTGTCTGTTATATCTGTGTTGCGCTAGACGCTGGACGGGAGACGGGAGACGCTGAAAAGCAAAAACCCCATCAACACATCGTTCATTGCGCCAGCCACCTGTTGTAAAGCGTCCCGCGGGCTTTGCCTTTGCGTCTCCCGTCTTCCGTCAAGCGTTCGGCATTATTCCGACCACGCCGACACCACATCCAGCATGCGGTTGGCATACCCCCACTCGTTGTCGAACCAGATCAGCACATTGGCCAGCTGGCCGCTGACCCGGGTCTGGCCGGCGTCCACCACCCCGGAGCGCGGGTCGTGATTGAAATCGCAGGAGGCCAGTAGCTCCTCGGTGTAGCCCAGTATCCCCGCCAGCTCGCCGGCGGCCGCCGCTTTCAGCGCGGCATTGATCTCGGCAGCGCCAGCCTCGCGCCGCAGCTGCACGGTCAGCTCGATGGCCGACACATTGTGGGTGGGAATGCGCAGCGCCCTCGCGGCGAAGCGCCCCTCCAGTTCCGGCAGCAGCCGGCCGATGCCCGCCGCCAGTCCGGTGTCCACCGGGATGATGGAGCTGCCGGCGGAACGGGTCTTGCGCAGGTCGGTGTGGTGGTAGGCATCCAGCACCGGCTGGTCATTCATCGCCGAGTGTATGGTGGTAATGGTGCCCGCCTCGATACCAAAAGCGCGGTGCAGCAGCGCGATCACCGGCACCGCGGCATTGCTGGTGCAGGAAGCGGCCGAGGCCATGCTCTCGTCAGCGCTCAGCTCACCGGCATTGATGCCGCAGACGATGGTGGCAATGTCTGCCTCTCCCGGCTGCGACAGCAGCACCCGCTGCGCCCCGGCATCCAGGTGAGCCTGCAGCTGGTCGCGGGCGGTGTAGCGGCCACTGCATTCCAGCACCAGGTCCACGCCCAGTGCACGCCAGTCCAGCTCGCCCAGCTCCTCGGCGTGGCTGATGGCGATGTCATCGCCGTTGACGCGCATGCCGCCGGCGCGCGCCTCCACATTGCCGGCAAAGCGGCCGTGGGTACTGTCGTACTTGGTCAGGTGCACTACCGTGGCCAGGTCCGCGGGCTCGTTGATGGCCACGATCTGCAGCTGCTCGCGGCGCCCGGACTCGTACAGGGCGCGCAGCACGCAGCGCCCGATGCGCCCGTAGCCATTGATCGCCAGGCGCAGCATCAGCCCAGGCAGTCCTCCACTGCCTCTACCACCGCGTCGACGGTGAAGCCGAAGTGCTCGAACAGGGCGCCGGCGGGCGCCGACTCGCCGAAGCTATCCATGGCCACGATGCGGCCGTCCAGGCCCACGTACTTGTACCAGTAGTCGCGGTGCGCGGCTTCCACCGCCACCCGCGCCAGAATATGCGAGGGCAGCACCGACTCGCGGTAGGCGGCGTCCTGGGCATCGAATACATCGGTGCTCGGCATGGACACCACCCGCACCTTGCGGCCGCGACCGGCCAGCTCTTTCTGCGCCTTCAGCGCCAGCTCCACCTCGGAGCCGGTGGCGATAAGAATGGCCTCGGGCTCGCCCACGGCCTCGGCCAGTACATAGCCGCCGCGGGCGACATTGGCGATCTGCTCGGCACTGCGCGGCTGGTGCGGCAGGCCCTGGCGGGTCAGGCACAGCGAGGTGGGGCCGTCTTTGCGGGCCAGCGCGGCGCGCCAGGCGGCCACGGTTTCCACCACGTCGCAGGGGCGCCACAGGCTCATATTGGGGATCATGCGCAGCGAGGGCACGTGCTCGATGGGCTGGTGGGTGGGGCCGTCTTCACCCAGGCCGATGGAGTCGTGGGTGAGCACGAAGATGCTGCGGGTTTTCATCAGCGCCGCCATGCGCAGGGCGTTGCGGGCGTAGTCGGAGAACACCAGGAAGGTGCCGCCGTAGGGGATGAAGCCGCCGTGCAGGGCGATGCCGTTCATCACCGCCGCCATGCCGAACTC
>JBFHRT010000515.1:0-2325 GCA_041591575.1 Spongiibacteraceae bacterium | reverse complement strand
GGTGAGCCCAAGTCGGGCGAAGAAGTGTACAACGCCAGCTGCATGGCCTGTCACGCCGGCGGTGTCGGCGGTGCGCCCAAGCTGGGCGATGCCGCGGCCTGGGGCGAGCGTCTGGCCCAGGGTATCGACACGGTGTATGCCAACGCCATCAATGGTGTTGCTGCCATGCCGCCCAAGGGCACGTGCATGAGCTGCTCTGATGAAGAGATCGAGGCCGCCGTTGACTACATGGTGGAAAACAGCAAGTAACGCTTTGCTGTTGCTGAAAAAAAACCGCGCTACGGCGCGGTTTTTTTATGCCTCGGGAAATGTCGTCGGGGTGTTTGTAGCTGCGAATTTATTCGCACAAGGGTGCTAAGGCGTGGTGCTTTTGTGCGGCTGAAACCGCACCTACAGGGTGCTTAGGCAAACAGGTCCTTGAGGCTGGCCAGGGTCTCGCCACCGCGCTTCTGGTTGGCCTCGGGGCTGTTGTCGCCGCGGCCCTCCCACTCCAGGTCGTCGGCGGGCAGTTCGCTGAGGAAGCGGCTGGGTTCGCAGCTGCTGTAGTCACCGAAGCTCTTGCGGCGGGCGCAGTAGGTCAGGGTCAGCCGGCGTTGGGCGCGAGTGATGCCCACGTAACACAGTCGCCGCTCCTCCTCGACCATGCCGTCGTCGATGCTGTTCTGATGGGGCAGCAGGCCCTCTTCCATGCCGATCATGTACACGTGGGGGTATTCCAGCCCCTTGGAGGCGTGCAGGGTCAGCAGCTGCACCTTGTCGTCGCTCTCCTGTTCGTCCTGCTGGCGCTCCATCAGGTCGCGCAGTACCAGGCGGCTGACGGCATCCTCGACCGGGTCTTCGGCCTCGCTGTCTTCCATGGTGGTCTTGAGCGATTCCAGCAGAATGTTGACGTTGCCCATGCGCCGTTCGGCCACCACTTGGGAGGAGCTGTTCTGCATCAGCCAGTCTTCGTAATCGATGTCGCTGAGCAGTTGCTGGATGGTGGCGTTGGCGTCGTCTTCGTAGCAGCGCCGACGCAGGCCGTCCAGCCAGCGGGTGAACTCGCGCAGGCGCCGCACGCCCTTCTCGGGCAGGTGTTGCTCTAGCCCCATTTCCTCGCAGGCGCGGTAGAGGCTGATCTCACGGCTGGTGGCGTAACTGCCCAAGCCCTCCAGGGTGGAGGGGCCGATCTGCCGGCGCGGCACGTTGATGATGCGCAGAAACGCATTGTCATCGTCGGGGTTGATCAACAGCCGCAGGTAGGCCATGGCGTCCTTGATCTCATTGCGCGCGAAGAAGGAGGTGCCGCCGTTGATGCGGTAGGGGATCTGGTGCTGCTGCAGCTTCAGTTCCAGCAGCCGCGCCTGGTGGTTACCGCGGTAGAGCACGGCGTAGTCGCCAAAGCGGCTACGGCTGCGCAGCTGGTGGTCGAGAATCTCGGTGGCGATGCGCTCGCACTCGGCGTCCTCGTTGGCGCAGCGGATCACGCGGATGGGGTCGCCGTAGCCCAGCTCGCTCCACAGCGACTTGTCGAACACGTGGGGGTTGTTGGCAATCACCGTATTGGCGGCCTTGAGGATGCGCGCGGTGGAGCGGTAGTTCTGCTCCAGCTTGACCACCTTGAGGTGGGGGTAATCCTGCTGTAGCAGCGCCAGGTTTTCCGGGCGGGCGCCGCGCCAGGCGTAGATGGACTGGTCGTCGTCGCCGACCACGGTCAACGCTCCGCGCTGGCCCACCAGCTGCTTGACCAGCTGGTACTGGGCGCCGTTGGTGTCCTGGTATTCGTCCACCAGCATATAGCGGATGCGCTGCTGCCATTTTTCCAGGATGTCCGGCTGGGTGGCGAACAGCTGCGCCGGCAGTAGGATCAGGTCGTCGAAATCTAGCGCGTTGTAGGCCTTGAGCGCCTTCTGGTAGCGGGAATAGGCCTGGGAACAGAGGATGTCGGCGGGGCCCTCGGCGCTGGCGATGGCGGCCTCCGGCGACACCAGGTCGTTCTTCCAGGCGGAGATGCGGTGCTGGATGGTGTCGGCCTGGTCGCCGTCGCTGCCGTGTTCCTGCAACAACAGGTCGCGGATCAGTGCCTGGCAGTCCTGGGCGTCGAAGATGGAAAAGCCTGACTTGTAGCCCAGCGCCTTGTATTCCTTACGCAGGATGTTGAGCCCCAGGGTGTGGAAGGTGGACACCGACAGCCCGCGCGCCTCAGGCCCCTTGATCAGCTGGCCGACGCGCTCCTTCATTTCCTTGGCGGCCTTGTTGGTAAAGGTCACCGCGGTGATATGGCGGGCGGCGATGCCGCAGTCCTGTACCAGGTAGGCGATCTTGCGGGTGATCACGCTGGTCTTG
>JBFHRT010000514.1:0-2325 GCA_041591575.1 Spongiibacteraceae bacterium | reverse complement strand
TCGGCGGCTCGCCCCTATCAAAAGCCACAATAGGCATTAGTACATATGTCCAACAGGTGGTTGTTTTGTGGACAATCTATAGATAGGAATAGCGAGGCAGGCTTGTTCACAAGCGATAGGTGAAACAATACGTAGGCAATAGCTATGACGATTGGCTCGGTACACAACAGCAGCCTGGCAGGCATTCAGCAGGGCCTGCAGAACCTGAACAAGGCGGCGCAGGACATTGCCAGCGCTGGCGTCAACGGCGGCCAGCCGATTGATGCGGTTGCCGAGGCGACGCTGCAGGCCAAACAGGCGGAGCTTCAGGTCAAGGCGTCCGTTTCTACCCTGAAAGCCGCCGACGAGTTGCTGGGCTCGCTGATCGACCTGCACGCCTAGTCTGATATTTCCTATTCCGCTGCGCTTTATCCACCTCACGAAACAGCTGCTTTGCTGTAGGTGCGGCTTGAGCCGCTCACGGCGTGTCACTATAGCCAAGCGCGGTTTGTGCGACTGAAGTCGCACCTACACTTACACTTCCATGCGCACCGTCGCTGCCCTTCAGCGTCAGACCTCAGACTTCCGACGGCTTTTGATCAGATCTTGCCGACCAGATTGATAAAGGCCCCCTGATGGTCAAAGCTGAGGTCGGTGAGGTCATCAGAGAAGGAACTCCAGTTGTAACCCAGCCCCAGTTTCACATGGTCATTGACGTGGTAGAACAGCGCGGCCAGGGCGCCCTCCTTCTGGTCACCGGCATCCGGCAGGTCCAGCAGCCGCGCTTCCACGGTGAGGTCCCAGCTGCGCAGCACATGCCAGTCTGAGCGCACAATATAAAGATGGGCGCGGCTGTCGAAGAATTCCGGATCGGCCCTATCCTGACTGATCTGGCCCAGGCGATAGGCATACTTGCCGCCCAGCGACCAGCGCGGGGTCAGGTCGTAGATGGAATCCACCGACAGGATGTGGCTCTTCTGGATAAACTCCGCCGCCGAGTTGTTGATGGTCACCTGGTTCGCCGAGGGCAGGTTGTAGAAGTAGGTGTACTTGGCCAGCAGATTGAGGCGATCGTGGCTGACCGGGCGATAGCCGTAACCGAGCACCGACTCGACAAAGCGGCCGTCGTAGAACTCGCCCTGTGAACTCTGGCTGTCGGAGTAGTTGAGCTTGCCGATCAGGCGCCAGTCGGGCGTGAACTGGTATTTCAGGCTGTTCTTGGTCAGCCAGGTCTTGCGCTCGGTGCTGCTGAGGTCCGCCGCCTCGGTTTCATCGACGCGGTATTCCAGCACGCTGGCGAAGGTCACCTGATCAAAGGCGTAACCGACTTTGAAGCCCGCCGCGCGGCGCTCCAGTTCGGCACCGGTCTGCTTGTCACGCAGGGTGCCGAAGTCCAGGCTGGCGCCGTAGTTCCAGCGATCATTGGGCGCGATATCGATGCCGGTGGCGTGAGTGAGGCCGGTGGGCACGTCGCCGTGGCTGTAGCGCTCCTCCAGATAGACGCTGGTGGTATCGGAGAAGTGGCTTTTGAAACCCGTACTCATATCGCCGCGGCGGGCGCGCATGCCGTTGTCGCTGCGTTCGTTTTCCAGCGCGTAGTTGAGATAGACATTGCTGCGATCGGAGACCAGGTACTCGGTGCCCAGGCGGGCGCCCTCCCCCATATCGCCCGACGACAGCTCGCCGTTGGCGCGCAGGCGATCGGTGACGCGCCAGTTACCGCCGACACCGACGCGGCCATTGTCCTCCTGGTTGCCGTCGCTGGCGGCGGTGCCCTGGGCAAAACCGTAGGCCGCCCAGCGGCCGCCGGAGTCGTAATCGCCGCGCAACACCACATCGGTACGCTCGCCTTCAACCTGGGTCAGCGGCACCAGTAGCGACTTGTCTTCGCGGCTTTCCTTGCGTGCACCGGCGCTGACTTTCCACTGCTGATTGAGCTGATGGGCAACATCCAGCTCGGCCGCCTCCAGCTCAAGGCCCTGCACCTGCTCGCTGCGATCGAGCTTGGCGGTGATGGCGGTGGCGGGCGTCAGCGGTACCGTCACTGCGGCGCCCAGCTGCTCGGTTTCTTTGGCGGTGATCACGCCCGGTGCCGAATAACCGGCCTCGACGTCCTGCCGGTACAGCGTCAACTGGCCGTCCACCGCCTTGGACCAGACATCGCGGAAGCCGACGCTGGCATCAAAGCGGCTGGCATTGGCCTCGATACTGTCTTCCTCACCAGGCAGCGCGCCGTTGCTGGCGCCGGCAAAGTTAAAGCCGCCATCCCCAGATACGAAGGTGGAATTGTCCGAACCCTCGCTGCCGGAGAATTCGGCCTTGATCCAGGTCTGCGCATTTTTGCGC
>JBFHRT010000513.1:0-2331 GCA_041591575.1 Spongiibacteraceae bacterium | reverse complement strand
TCCAGCATGAGCAACACGCCCAGCGAGTTGAAATACGCCAGCAGTCACGAATGGGCCCGCCTCGAGGATGACGGCACCGTCACCGTCGGCATCACCGACCACGCCCAGGACGCGCTGGGCGACGTAGTGTTCGTCGAGCTGCCGGAAGTCGGCGCCACCATCACCGCCGGCGAAGAGGCCGGCGTGGTGGAGTCGGTCAAGGCCGCCTCCGACATCTACGCCCCGGTCAGCGGCGAGGTCATCGCCGTCAACGAGGTACTGGAAGAAGCCCCGGAAACCGTCAACGACTCGCCCTACGACGACGGCTGGTTCTTCAAACTCAAGCCGGTACACACCGACGAACTCAACAACCTGCTGGATGCCGACGGCTACGACGCCCAGTGCGAGGGCGAGTAAGCGACTTACAGGTAGTTTTATCGTGTACCAGCGTGAATACGCCGCGAGCCGGCAGTAGTACTTTCTTGCTGTCGGCTGTGGTGAAACAATAAGCGGAGCTATCCGCGCAACAATAACAAAAATGAGGAGATGTAGTGATTCCATTGCGTGCTTTTGTGGCGGCTGTGGCTATGCTCGCAGGTGCCAAGGTGTTCACGGCCCCAGCGATTGATTCAGTCTCGTCAGCGCAGGCGGACACGGTGACCGTGCAGCAGTTTGCGCTCGCAGACAAGCCCACCGGTTACGATGCGGCTATTCGTGTGGCCGAGGCCCATAACTGCAGCAGTTATATTGGGCTGGAGTATCAGGCGGCGGGCGGTGCTATTTATTCGACCTTCTGCCCGCAGGGTCTGCAGGGCATGATCAAATGCGAGCTCGATAACTGTCGCATGATGGAGTGATCGGCTTTTAACGCGACTTTATGAATGTTGAAAAGGGGCGGGAAACCGCCCCTTTTTTTTATAGACTTTTCCTGTCAGCCCGTATTGGGTGACAATGGGGACATGGTAGCCGCTGAGAGGCTAGTCCATGTCTGTTGACCCGCACGCGCCGCACGAGCGCAGGGCAGAATTTCGTTTCTATCAGGAACTCAACGACTTCCTGGCACCGGCCCGTCGTGGCTGCGCGTTTTCCTTTGCCTTTTACGGCACGCCCTCGGTAAAAGATGCGGTGGAGGCCATTGGTGTGCCCCATCCCGAGGTGGACCTGATTCTGGTGGACGGTACTTCGGTGACCTTTGAGCAGCGACTACAGGGCGGCGAGCGGGTGGCGGTGTACCCGGTATTCGAGGCGCTGGACATCGCGCCACTGCAACACCTGCGCCCGGCGCCGCTGCGCGAACCGCGATTTGCCGTTGACGCCAACCTGGGAAAGCTGGCGCGCTATCTGCGGCTGCTGGGCTTCGACACCGTTTTTAAAAACCATATTGCCGACGCCAGCCTGGTTCAATTAGCACTGAGCGAACGCCGTATCGTGCTTACCCGGGATATTGGCCTGCTCAAGCGTGGCGAGGTGACGCACGGCTACTGGTTGCGGGCCACCGCGCCGGCGGCACAATTGCGCGAGGTAGTGACAGCGCTGCAGTTGGAGTCACTTAGCCGGCCGTTCTCGCGTTGCGCCCAGTGCAATGAAGAGCTCCAGGAGGTAAGCAAAGCATCGCTGCGCTCGCGGCTGCCGGCCGATACCCTAAGTTACTATGAGCGCTTTATGCAGTGTAGCCAGTGCCGAAAGTTGTATTGGCCGGGCTCACACTACCGGAGGATGAACCGGTTTTTTGCCTCACTGTAGGCGGGTGTGGAATAAAGTAGGGTGTTGCCGCGTTGCGCTTGGCGCTACGGCAATATTGCAGCGGTCTTGAGCACAAGGAGTGGATCGGTGGAAAGAATGACAAGGACCCTGACCTATGGCGGCCTGCTGGCGCCCCTGTGGTTATTAGTCGGCGTGGTCGTCGCCGGCAGTTTCTACCCGGGCTACAGCCACTACCGGCAGGCACTGAGTGAACTGGGTGCCACTGGCGCGCCCACCGAGTTTCTTTCGCCGGCGATCAACAACTATCCACTGGGGCTGCTGTTTATCGGTTTCGGTGTGGCGCTAATCCTGCGCTTTCGCGCTGTGTCGAAGCCGGCGTTGCTGTCGGGCTGGTTGATGGCACTGCACGGGGTCGGCAGCATCGGTGCCGGCTATTTTCCCTGTGACGCCGGCTGCCTGCCCGAGACCTCGTCGCCCACCCAACAGCTGCACTTCGCCGCCGGCGGTATCATGCTGCTGAGTCTGGTGGTGGCCAGCGGCCTGTGGTGGTGCCTGTCGCAGCCGCTGTTGGGGCGGCGTTGGTTTGGGCGCCTTTCCCTGCTGTGTGCGCTCGCGCCGCTGGCGCTGCTGTTGCCGATGGCGTTGGCG
>JBFHRT010000512.1:0-2336 GCA_041591575.1 Spongiibacteraceae bacterium | reverse complement strand
TGGCCAGCACCGATATCAACCTGCGCATCCCCGCGCTGATTCCCGACGACTACCTGCCCGATGTGCAGAGCCGGCTGATGCTGTACAAGCGCATCGCCAGCGCCACTGACGATGACGAGCTGCGCGAACTGCAAGTGGAGATGATCGACCGCTTCGGCCTGCTGCCCGAGCCCACCAAGAACCTGTTCCGGCTGTCACAGCTCAAACTGCGCGCCGCCGAACTGGGCATTCAGAAAATCGAGGCCGGCACCCAGGGCGGGCGTATGGAGTTCAGCGAACAAACCGCGATTGATCCTGTGACGCTGGTCAAAATGGTGCAAACCAAACCCGCCAGTTACCGCCTCGACGGCGCGACAGCGCTCAAGTTTCATGAGACACTGGACGACGTCGAACAGCGCTTCGGCTATGTCGAACAACTGATGACCGAACTCTCACCACAAGCCCAATAAATCATGCTGCAGTTCAATTCATTACGCCGCCTGCTGGCGCCCGCCCTGCTGTTGTGTACAGCGCTGTCCGCCTCGGCCGCCAGCGCCGCCGACAGCAAGTGGTACCGCGTCGATCTGCTGGTGTTCGCCAATCGCGCACCAGCTGCAGAAACCGAAGAGCAATGGCGTCGCGACCTGCTGCTGCGCTACCCGCAGAACCTGATCCAGCTGAAAACCCTTGCCGAATACCAGGCCGAGCGCTGCCCGGCAGACAGTGCCGAGGCCGCCTGCACCGCCGCCAGCGCCGAGGAAATAGCCCAGATGCTGGGGACCGGAGGCGCCGCATTACCGCCCCCCTATGTGCTGCTGGAAGAGTCCGACCCGGAAATGACTGAGGTGCTCGGCAGCCTGCGCCGCTCCTCCCACTACCGGCCGCTGTTCGCCGGCAGCTGGGCACAGCCGATGCAGCCCCGCAGCGAGGCCCCACAACTGCTGATTCGCGGCGGCCAGAAATTCGACCAGCACTACGAGCTGGAAGGCCACCTCAGTATCGGCATGGAGCGCTACCTGCACCTGAAAACCGACCTGTGGCTGACCCGCTTCGCGCCGCGACCGCCAATCACCTACAACACCGCGGTGCATGACGCCGACAATGAAATTCCCTGGCCGCGACTGCCGATTCCCTTCACAGAACCAGCCGCAGAGCCCGTCACCGCCACGATGGACGGATCAGCCACGAACGAGCCGGGACAAGGTGCCGGGACTGTCACCAGCACCCACAGCAGCCAGTACGGCTCGCTGATGGCTGACGACAGCGATTACATCATCAACCGCATCGTCGCCATGCGCCAGCATCGGCGCATGCGCAGCGGTGAACTGCACTTCGTCGACCACCCCCTGTTCGGGCTGGTGATCAAGATCAGCCCCATTGAGCTTGCCGCCGAGCCCAACTAAGCACCGGCACCACGGCGGCAATCACCGAAACACTCTGCCACGCGGCAGGAGATTGCCGCATCGCCTGCAACTCCTCGCAATGACGGGAGAAACATCCGGCCTTGACCAATCCCCGTCATCGCGAGGCGCGCTGTTAGCGCCGCGGCGATCCCCATCAGCCCCCTGCCTCACTGAATGAGATTGCCGCGTCGCTGCGCTCCTCGCAATGACTGGGATTTACGCAGTTACACCACAACGCATCCGTAGGGTGCGCCGCGCGCACCGCCTTGCCTCACGCGTCCGGCTTACAACCTGCGACTGCCAGCTTTACCACACAATCCGCCAGCAGCTGCTTCACCTGTTCCATGCCGCTGTCGATCACCGCCTGAATATCGTCCATGGTGATCACCCCCGGAGCCAGGCCCGCCGCCGGATTCACCACCAGGCACAGCGAGGCATACTCCAGCCCCAGCTCGCGCGCCAGCGCCGCCTCCGGCATGCCGGTCATGCCGATCACATCGCAGCCATCGCGGGCCATACGCCGCACTTCGGCCGCAGTTTCCAGCCGCGGGCCCTGGGTGGCGCCGTAGACCCCCTCCTCCACCAGCAGCAGCTGGCAGGCACGCGCACTGTCCGCCAGCGCGCTGCGCAGCGAGGCGCTGTAGGGCTCGGTAAAATCGATGTGCTCTACGCCGCTGTCGCCACCATCGAAAAAAGTGTGATCGCGGCCGTAGGTGTAGTCGATAATCTGGTCCGGCAGCACGATGGCGCCGGCGCCGTAGCGCTCGCCAATACCACCCACGGCGTTGACCGCCAGCACCGAGCGCACCCCACTCTCCCGCAGCGCCCACAGATTGGCGCGGTAGTTCACCCGGTGTGGCGGCACCGCGTGCCCGTCACCGTGACGCGCCAGAAACAGGAATTCGGCACCGCCAAATCGCAGCCGCCGCAGCGCCGCGCTGGGCGCGCCATAGG
>JBFHRT010000511.1:0-2337 GCA_041591575.1 Spongiibacteraceae bacterium | reverse complement strand
TTCACTTCCACCAGATCAGCGCGCAGGCGCAGCGGGTGCGACAACAGCGCCACCCCCGGAGCGCTGACACAGCTGCCGTCGTCCAGGTAGTAACTGAAGCCGTGGTGGGGACAGGTGAGCACGCCATCGGCAATGTTGCCGCCATCCAGTGGCAGGCCGCGGTGGGCGCAGGCGTTGTCGTAACAGCGCAGCTGTTCGCCACTGCGCGTCAGCAGCAGTTCGCGGCCAGCCACGGTGACGGCGAGCACGCCGCCGTCGGGAATGCGCTCGCACGCCACGACGCTGTACCAGCCCTCGCTGTCGAAGGGGCTGATGACGTCGGCCGGTGCCTGCGCGCTGAGGCTCCCTGCCACGGTGAGGATATGGTGGATCTCGGGACAGGCGCGGCGAATCGCCGCCTCCACGCCCTCCGTCATGGTCACCGCCGACGCCGGGCAGCCGTCGCAGGCGCCGGTCAGGCGCAGCACCGCCGTGTCCGGGGCCACCACCTCCACCAGCTCGACATCACCGCCGTGTTCACGCAGCGCCGGGCGCACCTCGGCCAGTGCCGCTGCGATGCGCTCATTGAGGGAGGCCTTGAGCAGGCCGTGGTGGCGCAACACCGCATAGATCACCTCGTCACCCACCAGCTCGCGCAACCGCTGCTCACAGGCGGGCTCGCCCTTGAGGCCGCGCAGCAGGCGCCGCAGCGCCTCGGCGTGCAGGGCGTCAAGCGCATGTTCCAGCGCGCTGGCAGTGTTGCGCTGGGTGGGCTCCCAGGTTTTCAGCACCGCGCGCAATTTGTCGATGTCTGCCAGCAGCGCGGCCAGCGTCGGGGATGCCGGATCGGCAGCGGCTGTCGGCTGCGGCGCGGGTTTAGACCCTGGTTTAGGCCCTGGTTTAGACCCTGGTTTAGAAACAGGCGCGATCATCGCCGCCCTCCTCCTGCTTCTGCTCCCCCTCCTCCAGCTCAGTCAGCGCCTGCGCCACCAGCGCCGCTTTGTCGCCTTCGCCCAGCCGCTGAAACAACTCGCCGGCGCGCCGGTAGGCATCGCGGGCGCGGGCGCAGTTGTGGCGGTTGCCGGCCCCGGGGTGCTCGGCATTGTCGGGCAGGTTGGCCAGGCAGTTGGCCATATTGGCCAGGGTGTTGGCGTACTCGGCGGGGGTGTCGCGCTCGTTGCGCACCTTGAGCGCTTCCTGGTAGGCCTCAAGTGCGCGCAGGTTGTTGTGCAGCGGGTGGCCGCTGGCGGCGTACTGCAGGGCATTGCCCAGATTGTTCTGCAACATGGCGTACTCGCCGGGCTGCTCGACCAAGCTGACCGCCGACAGCGCCGCCTCGAAGGACTGCACCGCCATCGCCTCGCGCATCTTGCCACTGTCACCGCGCATGGGCAGCGACAGATAGGCGGTGGCGAGGTTGTTGTGGGCGATGGCGTATTCGCGGGGGAAGTGCTCGCGGCTGAAGCAGCGCAGCGCACGCTGATAGGCCTGCACCACCGGCCCCAGCTCGCTGCCGGCGGCCTGCAGCACCAGCCCCAGGTTGAGATCGCACTCGGCCAGTTCCTCGGCACTGCCGCCGGCTGCCAGCGCCGGCCGCGCCGCCTCCAGGTCCTCGCGGGCCCGCGCCAGTGCGCTATCGCCCTCGCCACCATGATTGTCGCTGTCAGCGGGCAGCATCTGCAGTGCGGTGGCGCGGCGTGCGCGAATGCGGGCGCGCGCCAGTTCAAGCTCGGCCGGGTACAGCGCCAGCGCCTGCGTATAAAGCTCCACCGCCACCTGCAGCTGGGCCGGTTCGCGGGGCCGTTGCTGCAGTCCCAGCGCGATTTCTACCAGCATTTCGGCCTTGTCGCCGGCACTGGCGTCGGCCTGCGCTACCGCGTTCAGGGCGGCCTGCAGCTGGTGATCGGCGAGTGTTTCGGCCATGTCTGTGATTCGCGCTCCCGTTTATTTTCCGACCAGTTATTGCCCGCTTTTGGCCTCAGTCGTCGGCGGCAGCTGGATGCACAATCCCAGCGCCTGCTTGTCCCAGCACGCCGGACACTCGCCCAGCCGCTGTTCGTCAATGCCCCAGTCCCGCAGCTGCGCCGCCAGCGGCAGGGCGCGATCGCCGCGGGCACTGCTCCATTTCAGCAGCTGCCCGCCCCCGCCTTGCCGCAGTGGCAACAGCCACAGGCATTGCTCGCGCAACTGCAGCGCCACGCAGCTGACCGCGGCGAAATGCCGGCTGCCGATGTCACTGCCCAGCAGCAGGCTGCCGTTGGCGAAACGCACCCGGTATTCGCCACGGTCACCATCGCTGTCAGCGGCGGATAGCATCGCTCGTCCGTGGTTGCAGGTAGTCCGGTTGCAGATAGTCCG
>JBFHRT010000510.1:0-2337 GCA_041591575.1 Spongiibacteraceae bacterium | reverse complement strand
CATAGGGACAGCCCCCCTGCTCGATATGCCGCTCAAAGTCGCCGCGAAAATGTTTGAGCGCACTCTGCAGCGGTTCGGCAGCGCCGGGCGCCAGCGCGCACACTGTTTTGCCCGGTCCCATAAAGCGGGTGAGTTCACTCAAGGTGTCCAGATCCTCGGCGCGGCCGTCGCCGTCTTCGATGCCCTCCAATAGCTGGCGCACCCAGGGCAGGCCGTCGCGGCAGGGGGTGCACCAGCCGCAGGATTCCTGGGCGAAGAAGCGCTCCAGATTGAGCACCATGCCCACCGGGCAGGTCTTGTCGTCCAGCACGATCAGGGTGCCGGTGCCCATGCGGCTGCCGGCCTTGGCGATGGCCTCGTATTCCATCGGCAGGTCCAGGTGTTCCGGCAGCAGGAAGTCGGTGGAGCCGCCGCCGGGCAGGAAGCCACGCAGCTCATAGCCCGCGCGCATGCCACCAGCGCAGCCCTCGAAGATCTCGCGGATGGTGGAGCCCATGGGCAGCTCCCAGCAACCGGGGCGCTGCACGCGGCCGCTGACCCCGAACAGCTTGGTGCCGGCGTCCTCGCCGCGGCCCAGCGCTTGGTACCAGTCAGCGCCGTGGGCAACGATATGAGGCACGTTGCACAGGGTCTCGACATTATTGACCACGGTGGGCTTGCCCCAGGCGCCGGCCACCTGCGGGAAGGGCGGCTTGGAGCGCGGGGTGGCGCGGCGCCCCTCCAGCGCGCTGATCAGTGCGGTCTCCTCGCCGCAGATATAGCGCCCGGCGCTGGTGTGCAGATAGAGCTGCAGGCTGTAGTCGCTGCCCAGCATACGCTCGCCCAGCAGGCCGGCGCCGTAGGCCTCGCTGATGGCGGCGCGCAGCCGGCGCTCGGCCTCCACGTACTCGCCGCGCAGGAAGATATAGGCGACATCGGCCTCGATGGCGTAGGCCGCCAGCGCCATGCCCTCCAGCAGCTGGTGTGGATTGCCCTGCAGCAGCAGCCGGTCCTTGAAGGCGCCGGGCTCCATTTCGTCGGCATTGGCCACCAGGTATTTGGGGTGGGGCGCGCCCTCGCCCTTGGGCACGAAACTCCACTTGAGGCCGGTGTTGAAACCGGCGCCGCCGCGACCGCGCAGGTTGGCGGCCTTGACCGCCTCCACCACCTGATCCGAACTCCAGCCGCCCAGCACTTTTTCCAGCGCGCTGTAGCCGCCACTGGCGCGGTACTCGGCCAGGCTCAGTGCGGTGCCGTCGGCCTTGAGGTGCTGGGTCAGCGGCCGCTCCACTAGGCACCCTCCCCCTTGCCGCTGCCATTGCCGGCGCCCTGCAGCAGCTGCGCCAGCTTGGCGGCGTCAACGTCGCCGTGGTGCTCGCGGTCGATCATCAGCGCCGGCGCGTGGTCGCAGTCGCCCAGGCAGGTGATGGGCAGCAGGGTGAACTCGCCATCGGCGCTGGTCTCGCCGAAATCGATGCCCAGCTGCTCGCGAACCTGTGCCCGCAGCTGGTCGCAGCCCATGATCCAGCAGCTGACGCTGTTGCACAGCAGCATCACCCGCTTGCCCACCGGGCGGCGGAAGATCAGGTTGTAGAAGGTGGCCACCGCCTCCACCTGGGCGGCACCGACGCCGAGGTAATCGGCGATGGCGGCGAGGCTGTCGTCGGAAATCCAGCCGCGCTGCTGCTGCACAATTTTCAGCGCCTCGATGGTGGCGGCGTCGCGGCGCGGGTAGCAGCTGACCTCGTGGTCGATGGCCTCGCGCTCGGCGGCGCTGAGGTAGTCCAGACACCAGTCGCGGTCGCGGGCGATGAGGTGGGTCATGGCAGGGCCTCCGGCCCTGCCGTCGGACGTCTGAAGTCGGACGTCGGACGCAAAAGCAAAAGCAGGCCCGCTGCCTGGCATTCGACTTTTCTGCCAATCACATTCACTGCCACCTCCCTTTGGTGCGCGCGGCGCACCCTACTAATGGCAACGCTGTTAGCGTCAGACGTCCGACTTCCGACGTCAGACTGTTCACCGATCCACATCCGCCATCACAAAATCGATACTGGCAATGATCGCGATCAGGTCGCTGACATAGAGGCCACGACTGAGCAGCGGAATCATCTGCAAGTGCGGAAACGAAGGCGTGCGGATGCGGGTGCGATAAGACGTGGTGGAGCCGTCGCTGACCAGGTAATAGGCATTGATGCCCTTGGTGGCCTCCACGCTCACCGCCGCCTCGCCCGCCGGCATCACCGGCCCCCAGCTGTTGTTGAGAAAGTGCTGGATCAGGGTTTCGATGTCGGCCAGGGTGCGCTCCTTGGGCGGCGGCGTGGTCAGCGGGTGCAGCGCCTTGAACGGGCCGCCCGGCAT
>JBFHRT010000509.1:0-2340 GCA_041591575.1 Spongiibacteraceae bacterium | reverse complement strand
CGCGTCCACATTGCCGTTGTAGTACAGGTCCTCGGCCAGCTCCCGCTCGCGCTCGACGCTGAGCACAGGAATACTGCTGACGTTCTGGATATAAGCCGCCAGATCACTGCCGGGTACGAGCTGTTGCATGGGCTGCAACTGGGTGCCCATGGGGTTCTCCTCCAGTTAAATCCGAAGCTAGTCTAGCACTCAGCTCTTTAGAGTGCTAATTCTAGAAAAGTTCCTGAAAACGATGCAAGCCCTAGCAGAAATTCATTTACTTACAATGAGTTAGCAAAAAAACGACCATCAGCTCGGCTCGATAGCCCGCAACTCCCGCCCCACCACCACCCAGGCGCCGCCCAGGCCCAGCGCCGCGGCCAGCAGCCATAACGCGGTACTGTTGCCCAAGCCCAGGCCCAGCAGGGCATAATCGCTTTGGTAATGGCCCGCCAGGTCTGCCACCGGGCCGCTGAGCCAGAACAGGCTGAGCTGCACCAGCAGCCAGGCCGCCAGGCCGCCGCCGAGGCCATACCATAGCCCGGTGTAGAGGAAGGGGCGGCGCACAAAAGCGTCGGTGCCACCCACCAGCTTAACCACCACGATCTCGTCTCGGCGCGCCTCAATGGCCAGCTTGATGGTGTTCGCCACCACCAGCAACACACCCAGTGCCAGCAGCGCCCCCAGCGCCAGCGTCAACCGGCGCCCCAATTGCATCATTGCGTACAGGCGCTGAATCCACTCCAGGTCCAGCTGCGCCTGCTCCACCGCCGGCAGCTGAGCCAGCTCCTCGTACAACGCCCGGGTGGCCGCCGCCGACATGTCGCGGTCACTGGGGGTGACCACCACCACCGCCGGCAGGGGGTTATTGTCGAGTCGATCCACCACCTCACCAAATCCGGACAGACGACGAAACTCAGCCAACGCCTGTTCCCGCGAAATGTACTCGCTGGCGGCAATATCGTCGCGCCGCCCCAGCCGCTCGGCCAGCTCCCGGCCCGCCGCCTCGCTCTGCGCCTGGTGCAGGAACAGCGAGATGCGCGCGGCGCCATCCCAGCCGCTGCTGAGCTGCTCGACATTGCCCAGCGCCACAAACAAGCCCGCCGGCAACGCCAATGCAATGCCGATCACCATGCAGGTCATGGCCGCAGCAGCCGGGCGGCGCAGCAGGCGGTGCAGGCTATCGCGCGCCACTGAGCGGTGATTGTCGAGGTAGCTGTGCCAGCGGTCGCGCCAGCGGGTACGCTGGGCACTGGCGCCGCTGGCTTCGCGCGCTGGCCGGGATTGGTTGCGTGCGCTAGTAGGCTTCATGTACGGACACCCCTTGGTCGGCTGCACTCACCAGGCTGCCCTGGCGCAGGGTCATCAGGCGGTGGGGCATGCGCGCAATCAACGCCAGGTCATGGGTGGCGATCAGCACCGTCACACCAACGGCGTTGAACTGCTCGAACAGCTGCATGATCTCGGCCGACAGCTGCGGGTCGAGGTTGCCGGTGGGCTCGTCGGCCAGCAGCAGCGAGGGCTTGTTGACCACCGCCCGGGCGATGCCCACGCGCTGCTGCTCACCGCCAGACAGGGTGATGGGATTGCTCTTTTCCCGGCTCAGCAGGCCCACCTTGTCTAGCGCTGCGCGCACGCGGCGCCCCACCTCGCGGGGCTGGTAGCCGGCGATCACCAGCGGCAGCGCGACGTTGTCGTAGACGCTGCGGTCGAACAGCAGCTGGTGATTCTGGAACACCACGCCGATATCGCGGCGGTGCAGGGGCACGGCGCCGCTGCGCAGCCGGTTGAGGTTGCGGCCGTTGACAAACACCTGACCGGAGCTGGGGCGCTCCATCATCATTACCAGCTTGAGCAGGGTGCTCTTGCCGGCGCCGCTGTGGCCGGTGAGGAAGCGCATGTCGCCGCGCGGAATGTGAAAACTCAGATTCTGCAGCGCGGTGTGGCCACCCGGGTAACGCTTGCTCACCTGATCGAACTGGATCATAGGACCCTGCCTGTGGTCGTTATTGTTATTGCACCGTGCTGAGTGGTTGCCGCCCCGCTAAACGCTCAGGGGGCCTCGGCCGCCACCGATGCGCTGGCACTGGCGAACAGCGCCTCCACAAACTCGTCGGCGTGGAAGGCGCGCAGATCGCCAATGCCCTCGCCCACGCCGATAAAGCGGATGGGCAGGCCCAGCTGCTTGCTGATGGCGAAGATGATGCCGCCCTTGGCGGTGCCGTCCAGCTTGGTCAGTGTCACCCCGGTGACCCCCACCGCCTCCTGGAAGGTGTGCGCCTGGGCCAGGGCATTCTGGCCAGTGCCGGCATCCAGCACCAGCATCACCTCGTGAGGCGCATCGGGGTCCAGCTTTTTCAT
>JBFHRT010000508.1:0-2345 GCA_041591575.1 Spongiibacteraceae bacterium | reverse complement strand
TGGACGAAGCCGGCTCCACCATCACCCGCTACAGCGGCGTCACCCAGCTGGCCAACTCGCTGTTCGACCTGCACACGCTGGTCGCCAGCTGCCGCCACGATTTTGCCGCCATCGCCGAAGAAATGGGCGTGCAGTTGCGCTGCAGCATCGAAGGCGATCTGGCGAGCGAGTTCCTGGGCTATCCCGACCGCCTCAAGCAGCTACTGGTGCAGTTACTGAACGCCGCCTTCGACAGCTGCCAGCACAGCGACATCAGTCTGTTGCTTAGCGCCGAGTCCGGCCAATCCGGACGCATTCGCATCGAGCTGCGCCATGGCGGGCAGCCGCTGTCAGCGGAAGACATCACCATGCTCACCGCCGGCAGCAGCGCCCGTAACCGCCAGCACTACCCCCATCCCGGCATCAACCTGCGACTGGCGCTGGCGCGTCAGCTCAGTGACTCCATGAACGGCCAACTGCAGGCCTGCAATCATCCCGAAGGGGGCGCTAGCGTGGTCTGCACGCTGCCGCTGACCGCCGCCGACAGCCTGGACGGAAGCGCCGCACCAGCCTGTCTGGCCGGCAAGCACCTGCTGGTGGCCGATGGCGACCCGGTCTTTTGCCAGCTGACCCAACGCCAGACACAGGGCTGGGGGCTGCAGGTACAGGTTGCCGGTTCTGAGCACGAGGCGCTGGCCCTGGCCCGCAACCAACTGCTACTCAACACCCCCATCGACGCGCTGCTGGTGGATCAGGGTCTGGGCGACAATGCCGGCATCAAACTGATCAGGCGTATCCGCCGCGAAGCGTTGATTCACGGCCTGGAAGCGCCGGTGGCCATTCTGCTGTGCAACGGCCCGCCACCGCCGGCGGCCACCCTGGCCGAGGCCGGCGTGCGCTGCTGCCTCAGCCGCCCCTGCTCGGGCTATGCGCTGCGCCGCACCCTGCAGCAGGAGTTGGAGCAGGTGCAGGCCTCGGCACTGATCAGCAACGGCAACGCGACGGCAGCACAGGTTGCTGACAGCGACCTCACACCCAGCGAAAGCTAAAGCGAATTCCTGGCGGCAACGGGATACAATAGACCCTTGCTAGGAGTCCCGAGATGTCCCGAAAACTATCCACCGTCGATCGTCTGCTGGCCGGCGTCGACCGCAGTCTGAAAACCCTGGTGCCGGGCGGCGCCAAAGCGCGCCGCGCCAGCCCTGCCAGCGACCGCGACAGCCGGGATATGACGCCCGACTCGCTGCGCCATATTGCCGGGCTGATGCGGATCAACCACACCGGCGAGGTCTGCGCCCAAGCCCTGTACCAGGGCCAGGCTCTGACCGCCCGCGACGCCTCGGTGCAGGCGGCGATGGCACAGTCCGCTGAGGAAGAGATCGATCACCTGGCCTGGTGCGAGCAGCGCCTGCAGGAGCTGGACAGCCACACCAGCCGCCTCAACCCGCTGTTCTACGCCGCCTCATTCGCCATGGGCGCCGCCGCCGGCATCGCCGGTGACCGCTGGAGCCTGGGCTTTGTCGCCGCCACCGAAGACCAGGTCTGCCTGCACCTGCGCGAGCACCTGCGCCAGCTGCCACTCAATGACGAGCGCACCCGCGCCATCCTCGAACAAATGCTCCACGACGAAGCCGAGCACGCCAACACCGCCCTGGCCGCCGGTGGCGCCGAGTTCGCGCCCCCAATCAAGCGGCTGATGACCGCCATGTCCAAGGTGATGACCAACACCACGTATTACGTATAACGGGAGACGGGAGACGGGAGACGGGAGACGGGAGACGGGAGACGGGAGACGGGAGACGCAAAAGCTTGTGCGGCTGAAGCCGCACTTACAATGCAAAAAGGCTGTAGGTGCGAATTTATTCGCACACCCTCGTTTTGGGGCGGCCTTTGTGCAGTCACATTGGCACCACCGGCAGGATTCGCGCGGTTTTAAGCGTTTTCCGTCTCCCGTCCAGCGTCTAGCTTAGCTCCAGCCCGCTAATCGGCGGGTGGAAGATAATCTGCACCACATTGCCATCGGGGTCCGCACAGTAGAAACTGCGGGCGCCGTCGCGGTGAGTGCGGGGAGTGGATTTGATGGCGACGCCCTGGTCCTTGAGGAATTCATGCCACTGGTCAACATCCTCGGGGGCATCCACCACAAAGCCGATATGATCCAGCCGCTGGGCGGCGGGGTCGCGCTGGGTACCGCGGTAGCGATGCAGCGCCAGGTTGTCGACGCCAGAGCAGAGGTAGACGTTATCGGCGTCCGGCTGCCACTCCACCGCCATACCCATCAGCTCGGTGTAGAAGCTGACCGTTTTCTCGAATTCGGCGACAAACAGCGCCACATGGCGCAGGCCGGCCGTGGCGCGGGGGCGCGG
>JBFHRT010000507.1:0-2348 GCA_041591575.1 Spongiibacteraceae bacterium | reverse complement strand
GCACTCAGGGCTACAACCTCGGCCGCCTGTGCTCCGTGGCTGCCGGCCTGCCCGACACCGTGTCTGGTATGGCCATCGAGCGCCAGTGCTCCTCCGGCCTGATGTCCATCGCCTGGGCGGCCAAGTCCATCATGTGCGACGAAATGGATATCGCCGTGGCTGGCGGTCTGGAGTCCATCTCGCTGGTGCAGACCAAGCACAAGAACACCTACCGCAACGTCTCCAAGACTGTCACCGGTATCGATCCCACTGCCTACATCCCGATGATCGAGACTGCCGAAATTGTCGCCGAGCGTTACGGCATCTCCCGCGAGGCCCAGGACGAGTACTCGCTACAGAGCCAGCTGCGCACCGCCGCCGCCCAGGAAGCGGGCCTGTTCGGTGACGAGATCGTGCCCATGAACGCCACCATGGCGGTGTTCAACAAGGAAACCAAGGAAACCACCTACAAAGACGTGGTGGTTGACCGCGACGAGTGCAACCGCCCCTCCACCACCCTCGAGAGCCTGCAGTCGCTGCAGCCGGTGTGGAAAGACGGCCAGTGGGTGAAAGAGGGTCGCTTCATCACCGCCGGTAACGCCTCGCAGCTGTCTGACGGCGCCTCCGCCTGTGTGGTGATGGACAGCAAACTGGCCGAGAAGAAAGGTCTGGCGCCGCTGGGTGTTTACCGTGGCATGGCCGTTGCCGGCTGCAAGGCCGACGAAATGGGCATCGGCCCGGTGTTTGCCGTGCCCAAGCTGCTCAAGCGCGCCGGCGTGAAGATGGACGACATCGGCCTGTGGGAGCTGAACGAAGCCTTTGCCTGCCAGGTGCTGTACAGCCGCGACCAGCTGGGCATCCCCAACGAGATCCTCAACGTCAACGGCGGCGCCATCTCCATCGGCCACCCCTTCGGCATGAGTGGCGCGCGCATGGTTGGCCACGCTCTGCTGGAAGGCAAGCGCCGCGGCGTGAAGTACGTGGTAGTGACCATGTGCATCGGCGGTGGTATGGGTGGTGCGGCACTGTTTGAGGTGTTGTAAGGGCTTTGGGTCGGAGGTCTGAAGTCGGACGTCTGACGCGAAAAGCTAAATGCGAGACGCAAAACGCAAAAGGCGTAATGGTGCGCGCGGCGCACCCTACGCCGGGCAACACCCATAACCTCGTCATTGCGAGGAGCCGTAGGCGACGAAGCAATCTCCCGCCGCCGGTAGTGACCTGACTACAGGGCGCATTCATTGCCTCGCCGACATCCCATGACCCGGCCCCTGCCTGCAGGAGCCGGGTTGTTTCGTTTTAACCACTGAGATGACGCTGTGGCCATTCGCACCGACTCCCGCGCCCTGGTGCTGCTGATGTCTGCCTTTGTGGCGATCGGCCCGCTGTCCACCGACATGTACCTGCCGGCGCTGCCGGCCATGGTGGATGCCTTCGGCACCACGCTGTCGGCGGTGCAGCTCACGGTCAGTGCCTACCTCGCCGGCTTTGCCAGTTTCCACCTGGCCTGCGGGCCGCTGGCCGATCGCTACGGCCGCAAGCCGGTGCTGCTGGCCGGCATGGCGATTTTCGTGCTGGCCTCAGCGGGCTGCGCACTGGCGGCGGATATCGAGCAGCTCATCGCCTTCCGCTTTCTGCAGGGCATCGGTGCCTGCACCGGGCCCACGCTGGCCCGCGCCATGGTGCGCGATATCTATGGCCCTCAGCGCGCGGCTCGAGCGCTGGGCTATATGGCGGCCATCATGTCGCTGGCGCCGGTAATTGCGCCCAGCCTCGGTGGCTGGCTGCTGACCTGGCTGCCGTGGCCGGCCATTTTCTGGTTTCTCGGTGGCTATGCGCTGCTGGCGGCGGTGGCAGTATTGAGCTGGCTGCCGGAATCGCTGCCGGCGCCGCAGTCGCTGCGCCCGGCGGCCATTGCCCGCAACTATCTGACGCTGCTGGCCAGCACTCGCTATCTGATTGGCGTGGCCGCGCTGTCGGCGCTGTACGCCGGCGCCTTTGCTTTTATCTCCGGCTCCAGTTTTGTGTTGATCGACTTCATGGACGTGGCGCCGGCGCACTTTGGCTTGTGGTTTATCGTCATGGTCAGCGGCTACATCGGCGGCAGCCTGTTCGGCGCCCACTACGCCCAGCGCTTCGCGCCCGGCCAGTTGATGCTGGGCGGGGCGCTGCTGGGGCTGGCCTCCGGCGCGGCGATGACTGTGTTGAGTGCAGCCGGTGTGCATCATCCGCTGGCGATCATGCTGCCGATGGCGTTCTATACTGGCGCTGTTGGCATTGCCATGCCCCACGCCATGTCGGCGGCGCTGGCGCCGTACCCGCAGATGGCCGCCACCGCGTCCTCGTTGCTGGGCTTTCTGCAGATGGGCGCG
>JBFHRT010000506.1:0-2349 GCA_041591575.1 Spongiibacteraceae bacterium | reverse complement strand
TTGATCAGCCGCTGCCGCAACGGCGGTAGCAGGCAGGCGAAACCCAGCGCATCGGTGGCAAAGCCCGGGGTCAGCAGCAGCGCGCCGCCCACCGCCAGAAACAGCCCTTCCAGAATCTCGGTGGCCGGCAGCTGGCCGCTGTTGAGCCGCTCCTGGGCCCGCAGCAGGGTGCTGAGCCCCTGCTGCTTGAGCAGGCCGGCGCCCAGCACCGCGGTGAACACCACCAGACCCACCGTTGGCAGGGTGCCGATAACGGCGCCCACCTTGAGCAGCAGCCAGATTTCCAGGATGGGGGTGACGACAAAAAACAGGAAAAGAATACGCATGAACAGGCCGTTGGGGAGGGTAGACCCCCAAGATGGGGGTAGCGCCGCCATATTTCAAGCGCCGGCGGCCTTGGGGTAGAATCCTGCCTCGCTTCGGCTACTACCCCCTCCGTAGCCAATCACTCACTGACAACACAAGGCAAACACTATGGATTTACAAGGCAAAGTCATCGTCATCACCGGGGGTGCCCAGGGTCTGGGT
This sequence comes from Spongiibacteraceae bacterium, assembly GCA_041591575.1. Lineage (GTDB taxonomy): Bacteria > Pseudomonadota > Gammaproteobacteria > Pseudomonadales > Spongiibacteraceae > JBFHRT01. The sequence continues at coordinate 1,821 of JBFHRT010000506.1, read as the reverse complement.
CGTTCCATGGCCGAATCACTGGCCGCCAAAGGCGCGCATCTGGCGCTGGTCGACCTGAACCAGGAGAAGCTGGACGAAGCGGCAGCGGCCTGTGAAGCGCTGGGCGGCAAGGCCCGCGGCTACACCGCCAACGTGGCCAAGGAAGAGGAAGTGGAGCAGCTGTTCGACCAGGTGGTCGCCGACTTCGGCAGCCTGAACGGCGTGGTCAACAACGCCGGCATCCTGCGCGACGGCCTGATGATCAAGGCCAAGGACGGGGAAATCGTCAAGAAAATGAGCCTGGCCGAGTGGCAGGCGGTGATCGACGTCAACCTCACCGGCGTCTTCCTGTGCGGCCGCGCCTGCGCCGAGCGCATGATCAAGCTGGGCACCGAGGGCGTTATCGTCAACATCTCCAGCGTGTCCAAGGCCGGTAACATGGGCCAGACCAACTACTCCGCCGCCAAGGCCGGCGTCGCCGCCATGACCGTGACCTGGGCCAAGGAACTGGCGCGCTACGGCATCCGCTCCGCTGGCATCGCCCCGGGCTTTATCGCCACCGAAATGGTCGCCAGTATGAAGCCGGAAGCCCTGGAGAAAATGGCCGCCGGTATCCCACTCAAGCGCCTGGGCAAGCCCGAGGAAATCGGCATGACCCTGGCCTATATCTTCGAGAATGACTACTTCACCGGTCGTATCATCGAGATGGATGGCGGGATTCGGCTGTAACGGCGGCCGGACGTCGGAAGTCTGACGTCTGACGCAACAGCCGGTGCGCACGGCGCACCCTACGATTGGGCAGATCTCGTAGGGTGCGCCGCAATGCCATTAACTTAAGGCACTCCGTGCGATACTCATCGTATCAATTGCGGCGCCGATCCCCATTGTAGGCCGGAATAAGCGCTTTTTAGCGTTTCCGGCGAACGTCCGCAACGCAAGCTTATGCGGACCTACGTCGCTAAGTTAGTGGCATTGGGGTGCGCCGTGCGCACCGATGACGCCTGCCTACCCAAGCCGACTGCAGCGCAGAAATATGGATGCTAGCTCCAAGGAAGAAGCGGTCTACCGCGTGGTCGCTGCGATCCCCGAGGGCCGGCTGGTCAGCTACGGCCAGGTGGCCGAGCTGGCGGGTTTGCCGGGGCGAGCGCGCTGGGTGGGACGGGTGTTGAGCCAATTGCCCGAAGACAGCCAGCTACCTTGGCAGCGGGTGCTGCGCGCCAGCGGCCAGCTGGCCTTCCCCGCCGGTTCACCCCGCTACCAAAGGCAGCTGCAACGGCTGCAGGCCGAGGGCAGCGCCGACAGCAACGGCCGTATCCGCTGGCGTCAGTGCCGCTGGCAGCCCTGAGCCGAGCAGTTAAGCCCCGTCTTTAACTCAGGCTGTGCCTTCCGCTTCCTTTTCCGCGGGAAGGTGGTCAGCGTCGTCACCGCTCCAGGGTGCCACCTTGAACAGCATCAGCATGCCGGGCACCGCGATAGCAGTGCACAGTAGGAAAAAGGCCGTCCAGCCGGTCTGCTCGACGATAAAGCCGGTAGTGGCATTGGCAAAGGTACGCGGCAGTGCCGCCAGTGCGGTGAACAGCGCAAACTGGGTTGCCGCATAGGCAGGCACGGTGGCGCGGGCGATAAAGGCGGTAAAGGCGGCAGTGCCCAGCCCCACGCCCAGGTATTCAAAGATAATCACCGCCGCCAGCAGCATGCGGCTGGGCCCGACTTCCGCCAGCAGCGCGAAGCCGAGAATACTGACCACCTGCACCACGCCAAACAACCACAGCGCGCGGTTGATGCCGAGGCGGATCATCACCACGCCGCCCACCAGACCGCCGACAATGGCCGCAGTCAGTG
>JBFHRT010000505.1:0-2352 GCA_041591575.1 Spongiibacteraceae bacterium | reverse complement strand
GCCAATCCGTAGGGTGCGCTGTGCGCACCGAAGCCTTCTAACTGTCCAGCCAGAACGATACATAAGCGAATAACCGTGGCAACTGAGCTTCACGACACAATGCCGCATAGTCAGCGTCTGATAGCTGCGGGGCGTCCGCTGCTGCACAGCCTGCTGGTGGTGGTTGGCGGCTATTTTCTCAGCGCCGCGCTGGTAGAACTGGGAGCAGTTGGACTGTCGTCACTGGGGATGGCACGCAGCGAGGCTGTGGTCAGCTTCGCTATGTTAGGTTTCGTGATCTATCTGATGCTACTGATCTGGGGTTTTGCCCTACGGCGCTGGACGCCTTTGCTGGTGGTTTATGGCGCGCTGCCGCTGCTGTATTACCTCTGGCAGCACTCCGTTGCAGGAGCGGCCTCATGAATCGGGCTTTTCGCCAATCCATGTCGCTGCTGCACACCTGGGCCGGTCTGTTACTGGGCACGGTGCTGTTTGCGGTGTTCTGGATGGGCTCGCTCAGTGTGTTCGATCGAGAGATCGACCGCTGGATGATGCCGGACACGCGCCAGGCCTTGCCGGCGTCGCTGTCGCTGGATCGCAGCCTGTTGCCGGCGGTCACCCCCCTGGTGGAAAATGGCGCGCAGCAGTGGGGCGTTACCCTGCCCGATGCCCGCGCGCCACAGTACCGGCTGTTTTATCAGGACGGCAAGGGCGAGTTTCACAGCCGGCTAGTGGATGCCCATAGCGGCGAACTACTGCCGGAAGCGGGCACACTGGCGGCCACTCGTTTTATTTTCCCCTTTCACTACCGGCTCAATTTCAGCTGGATGAGCATTGGCTACTGGCTGGTTGGTCTTGCTGCCATGGCCATGCTGGTATTGCTGGTCAGTGGTGTGATCGTTCACCGCAAACTGTTCCGGGAGTTTTTTCTCTTCCGGCCGGAAAAACGATTTCAGCGCAGCAGCCTGGATCTGCACAATCTGAGCGGAGTGCTGGCGCTGCCGTTTCATTTTGTTATTACCCTGTCGGGATTGATCATCTTTATCAGTATCTATTTCCCCGACGCACCGGCACTGGCTTACGCCGGTGAGCAAAGCCCCCAAGCCAGCTTTTTTGCCGAAGGCTCCGGGCGTTATTTACGCCTGCCCAGCGGTGTTGCCGCGCCGCTGCAATCCCTTGACGAGCTGCGGCAGCGCGCCGAAGTGCACTGGAATGATGAGGCGGGGTTTGTGCGCGTGCGCAATGCCGGTGACAGCCAGGCCGTGGTGGAGATCGGACGCTCGGTAAAAGGAGAGGTCAGCTGGAATATCGACAAGCTGTACTTTGATGGCGCCAGTGGCGAGCTGCTTCATGAATTTAGCGCGGCGCCGATGATGGCGGTGCAACGGTTTTTTGTCGGTCTGCATTTTATCCAGTTTGAGCGCTGGTCACTGCGCTGGCTGTATTTTCTAGCGGGCCTGGCCGGCTGCGTGATGATCGCCACCGGTTTTTTCTTCTGGCTGGAGGCGCGGCGCAAGCGCTTGGTTAGCAGCGCGGGATTTCGTGCGGTGGAAGCGCTGACGGTGGGCAGCGTCAGTGGCATCGTGCTGGCGACTTTCAGCTACTTTGTGATCAACCGCCTGTTGCCCAGTGAATTCACCGTGTTCGGCGCCGGCAGGGCCGCTGTGGAAGTGTGGGTGTTTTATCTGACTTGGCTGACTAGCTTTGTACACGCCGCTACGCGCTGTTACCAGCGTGCTTTCGCAGAGCAGTGCCTGGCCATTGCGGTGACGGCCTTGCTGGCGGTGTTGCTCAACGCGTTGAGCACCGGTGATCACCTGCTGGCGACACTGTCGTCGCGGCAGTGGGCCATTGCCGGCATGGACCTGATGCTGCTGGCGGCTGCCGCTATCGCAATGGCCGCGGCGCGGCGACTGCGCGGTGCCGCTGTTAAGGAGCTGCAAACGACGGCTTCGCTACAGGAGCTGGCCGAATGACGCTACTGCTGTGTTTGCTACTGAATTACGCGGCAATGGCCGGCGCCGCCCTGAGCCAGCCTCGTCACTGGCAGCGTCTTACTGCTCACCAGGTGCTGTCGGCACCTGGGTGTTGCTGCCTGCGGCTTGGCGGCGTGCTGGCGTCGGCACTGTCGCTGGTACTGGCTCTGGTTTTGGAAGGAGTGGGTTTTGGCAGCGTGTTGTGGTTGTTGTCATTAAGTTCCGCCGCCACGGCCGTGGCCTTTACCCTGGCATGGATGCCAGGGCTGTTGATGCCGCTGGCAGCATTGGCTGGCCGATTACCGGCCGCACAGTCGAGCGCCAGCACCGCTATCAGTGCAATTGAAATAAAAAGCCAAATTCCTGCCGACTGCTGATGGCCAGGCCATCGCGCATG
>JBFHRT010000504.1:0-2356 GCA_041591575.1 Spongiibacteraceae bacterium | reverse complement strand
GGGTTTCGTGAAGCGCGACAGCTTCTGGTTCCGCGCCGACCAGCACGATGCTGCTGAAAAGCTGGTACTGGGTGAGCGCTTCGCTGCCGGCGGTGGCCTGGAAGAGGGTGAGCGGTTACTAGCGCTGCTGTCACGGCACCCTGATACTGCCAGCCACATCGCGGGTAAGTTGGTGGCGCGCTTTGCCGGTGATGGCGCTGATGTGGCTCTGGTCGAGCGTCTTAGTCGCATCTATCAGACGAGTGAGGGCGACATTGGCGCCATGCTCGAAACCCTGGTGCGTTCGCCGGCTTTCTGGCGCGCCGCAGCCCGGCGCGACCGGGTGAAATCACCCTTCCTATTTGTGGTCAGCGCACTGCGCGCCAGCGGCGCTGACGTGGCCGAGGCCACAGCCTTGGTCGACTGGGTGACGCGGCTGGGGCAACCCCTTTATCGCTACCTGGAACCGACTGGTTACCCCCTGCAGGGCGAATACTGGCTGGAGCCGGCATCAATACTGAGCCGCATTAACTTTGCCGCAGCGCTTGAAGCCAACGCATTGGAAGGCGCTCAGCGGGCTGAGCAATCCGCGGCTGTTCGCCAGGTTGCGGTGCCGGCCTTCCAAATGCACTGATCGGCGTTACGGAAAAAATTGGAGCGAGGGAATTGAGCATGACCAAGCCACAGCAGCTATCACGCAGAACCCTGTTGAAATCCGGTGCGATGGCACTGTTCGGCGCAGCGGCGGGGCCGTTGCCTATTTTCATGCCCAGCGCAATTGCGCAGGGTAGGGCTGCCCGCCCCAAGGTATTAGTGACTATTTTTCAGCGCTTCGGCATGGATGGTTTGCTGGCGGTCGCGCCCTATGCCGACCAGCGCCTGGCGGCTCTGCGCCCCACCATGATGTTGTCGGCACCGGGTTCCGGTAAAGCCGACGCGCGCCTGGACCTGGGCGAGGGCTACGGCCTGCATCCGACGCTGGCGCCGCTGCTGCCTTTTTATCGTGATGGCCGCTTGGCGGTCATCCAAGCTGCCGGCTCGCCGCATAACACCCGTTCCCACACCGAGGCCCAGTTGTGGTGGGAGTCTGGCGCACCGGGCGATCGCGCCCAGCGCGATGGCTGGCTCAACCGGGTGATGACAGCCACTGGTAATACCCAAGCCGCACTGCTGCCGGCGGTGGCCGTGGGCGATCAACGCCCGCGTATTTTCTATGGCGACCGGGCCGTTACCACTGTCAAAGACCTGGATGCACTGAAGCTCAGTGGCGCTGCCCAGCGCGCGCAACTTGAGAAATTACAGGCCTTGTATCAGCTGCAGGGTCCGGTTGCGCTGCGCGATTCCACCATCAACGCACTGGAGCTGTCGCGCGTTCTCGCTGCGCAAACGCCGGGCAGCACGAACTACCCCGAGGGTTCCATGCTTGGTAGCAGCCTGCGCGACATTGCCGCGCTGATTAAGGCCGATGTCGGATTGCAGCTGGCATTCACCGAATCGCGCAACAGCCCTGACGGCAAAGGCACCTGGGATACCCACTCCAATGCCGGCGCGATGGACGGCCCCTTCCCGCGTATGGCTGCGGATTTTGCAAATTCAGTGGCCGCGTTTATGGATGATCTCGGCTCCTATCGTGACGACGTGGTGATCGTCACCCTGACCGACTTCGGTCGCAATGTGGTAGAAAACGAGCGCAAAGGCGCCGATCACGGCCGCGCCACCGCCATGTTTGTGCTGGGCAGCAATATCCAGGGCGGTCAGGTATACGGTCAGTTGCCGGAGCGCTTTGAACGCGATGCGCTGGAAGATGGCATGGACCTGCCAGTGACTACCGACTACCGCGCGGTGTTGAGCAGTCTTACCCAGGCACAGTTCGGCGTGGACGGTAGCCAGGTATTCCCTGGCTGGCAGGGCGGGGCGCTGCCCATCATTCGCGCGTAATACTCTGTTTCCACGGTGCGCGCAGCATACCCTACGCGAGGCCTGCGCCAATCCGTAGGGTGCGCTGTGCGCACCGAAGCCTTCTAACTGTCCAGCCAGAACGATACATGAGCGAATAACCGTGGCAACTGAGCTTCACGACACAATGCCGCATATTCAGCGTCTGATAGCCGCAGGCCGTCTGCTGCTGCACAGCCTGCTGGTGGTGGTTGGCGGCTATTTTCTCAGCGCCGCGCTGGTAGCGCTGGGAGCAGCCGCGCTGACGTCCTTGGGCATGGCACGCAGCGAGGCGGTGGTCAGTTTCGCTATGCTGGGTTTCGTGATCTATTTGGTGCTACTGATCTGGGGTTTTGCCCTGCGGCGCTGGACGCCTTTGCTGGTGGTTTATGGCGCGCTGCCGCTGCTGTATTACCTCTGGCAGCATGCCGTTGCAGGAGCG
>JBFHRT010000503.1:0-2358 GCA_041591575.1 Spongiibacteraceae bacterium | reverse complement strand
GTCACCCTGCGCGGGCAGTTTGCGCGTCGTTAGTCGCCGGTCGAGATAGCCTGTAGAAGTCCGTCAAGGAGCGAGGTAGAGCATGAAACAGTTGGCCATTGCAGCGGCTGCCGCCCTGTTCAGTCTGAGCGCCGCCGCCGAACCGGTGGAAGACCTGTACAACAAGACCTGCAGCGTATGTCACGCCGCCGGTGCCGCCGGCGCCCCGCGCACCGGTGCCGCCGCCGAGTGGAAGCCGCGCCTGGACAAGGGCATGGACACGCTGGTGGCCAGCGTGCGCAATGGCCTCAATGCCATGCCGCCCATGGGTATGTGCTTTGATTGCAGCGACGAAGACTTCGCTAACCTGATCAATTACATGGCCAAGCCGAAGCAGTAAGCTGCTTCGCCTGGTGAAATTCATTGCCTCGCGCAACCGTGACGAGCGCAACAGTAACGAGAAAGAAACGATGAACAAACGACTGCTAGTTTTGGTCGCGTCCCTGGTGCTGGCGGGTTCTGCCGTCGCCGGTGATGCCGCAGCCGGCAAAGCCAAGTCTCAGAGCTGCGCGGCCTGCCACGGTGCCGACGGCAACAGCGCCGCCCCCAACTTCCCCAAGCTGGCGGGCCAGAACGAGCGCTACCTGATCAAACAGATGAAAGACATTCAGTCCGGCGCGCGCCCGGTGCCGACCATGGCCGGCCAGCTGGATGGCAAGTCCGAGCAGGATCTCGCCGACATCGCCGCCTACTTTGCCAGCAAGAACGGCAGCACTGGTCAGGCTGATCCCGAGCTGGCGACCCTGGGTGCGGCCATCTACCGCGGCGGCATCAGCGACCGCGAGATTCCCGCCTGCGCCGCCTGCCACTCGCCCAGCGGCAAAGGCAACAGCGCTGCCGGCTTTCCGGCACTGGCCGGCCAGCACGCCGCCTACACCGCGGCCCAGCTGCGCGCCTTCCGCGCCGGCGCCGACGGCGACCCCCAGGGCCGCCACAACGATGGCGAAGAAGCCCAGACTATGCGCAGCATCGCCTTCGGCATGAGCGACCGCGAAATCGAGGCAGTGTCCAGCTTTATCCAGGGCCTGCACTGATCGCACCGCGCTGCGGTTTTGAAAAAGGCGACCTCGTGTCGCCTTTTTTTATGGGCGGAAAACGGGAATAATCCCTGCAACCTTATTGCAGCCCACCGGTCTCAGGGCTGTGGACAATAACAAACCGAGGAGAATGACATGTTGTCACGCCTGTTTTTGATCGTCGCGCTGGTTTTTGCCGGCCCGCTGGCCTGCAGCGCCGACAGCCCGGCCGAATTCGAGGCCGGCAAGCACTACCAGCCGCTGGCGCAGCCGGTGCGCACCCGCAACCCCGACAAGATCGAAGTGGTGGAAGTGTTCTGGTACGGCTGCAGCCACTGTTTCCACTTCGAGCCCATGGTGCAGGTATGGGCCAAGAAGCTGCCCGAGGATGTGGATTTCTGGCAGTCGCCGGCGATGTGGAATCCCATCATGCAGGTGCACGCCCGCGTACATTTCACCGCCAAGGCCCTGGGTGTGCTCGACACCGTGCACGAGCCCATTTTCGAAGCCATCAACAACAAGCGCCAGCGCCTGGCCGATGAGCCCGAAATTGCCAAGTTCTTCGCCAACCACGGCGTCGCCCAGGATGATTTCAAGAAAGCCTTCGACTCCTTCGGCGTTGCCAGCCAAGTGCGCCAGGCCGACGCCCGCGCCCGCGGCTACGGCATCACCGGCACCCCGGAGCTGATCGTCAACGGCAAGTACCGCGTCACCACCTCCATGGCCGGTGGCCAGGCGCAAATGCTCAAGGTGGTGGACTTCCTGGTGGCCAAGGAGCGCGCGCTGCGCGCTGATTAATCGAGTGCAGCGAGTGGCGACCGATAGCAATACCGCGGCTACTGGCAATGAACACGTGAGCACTGACGCCGGCGCCCTCCCCGCCTGGGCGCAGCGGGCGCTGGCGCAGCCGGGCCGCAGCCACCGGGTGGCGGTGGCCGGCGCCAGCATCCACTACCTGAGCTGGAATCTCGATGCCGCCGACAAGCCCGGCCTGCTGCTGGTGCACGGTTTTGGCGGCCACGCCCGCTGGTGGGACTTTGTCGCCCCGGTGCTGGCGGCCGACTACCGGGTGGTGGCCATGGACCTGGGCGGTATGGGCGACAGTGACCACCGCAGCGCCTACGACCAGGGTCTGTACGCCGACGAGATCGCCGCGGTGATCGGCGACGCCGGCCTGGCGCCAGCGCTGCTGGTGGCCCACAGCTTTGGTGGCCTGCTCGCCATCCGCGCGATGGCCGAACACCGCGCACTGTTTCGCGCCGCGGTGATTGTCGACTCGCGCATCAACTTCCCCAATGCCGGC